>PLFY01000187.1 GCA_003138365.1 Acidobacteriaceae bacterium | reverse complement strand
GAAAATTTAAATATGAGCCCTCCCTAGAACTAATCGATGCCTTACGCCCCAAGTATCAAGAACGTCTCGACGAGAATTTCAGGCACCCGGATTCTTTTCAACTTAATGGATACTCACTTCACGAATTTAAGTCGTTTTATGTCGCGCTCCTCATCCTTTGCGCCATTCACGAGAACATCTGCTATCCGTGGAAGGAGAATGGCCACCCAATACCAGTGTCTTCCCTAGTGATGGTCAAGAAGCGTGTTGTCTGGAATGCGAAGCTTAGCGAGATATCCAAGATACCAATAGCCACCTGCGACAAAATTGTGTCAGATCTGACTCTGGACGCCCTTACGAAGCCGTATTCGAGCATGTGCATCCATCCGTTTGTCCCAATTGACAAGCATTTTAATACCCTCGCTGTGGCACCGCAGTTCCCTCTCGCGAGCGCGGTGGACGAGAATATTTTGCGTTCATTTTCACACCTGTCTCCCGCGCTCTTCTCCGCTCAGAACACGCGGAAGGAGGCAGTAATGATAGAGCGAATCCGGAATGCAAACTCTCGATACCGGCTGGAATTCTCTATAGGGCTGCCCGATAAGTCAACAGAAATCGACGCGCTCTTCGAAGACGAGGCTTCTTCAACTGTCATTCTTGCGGAGTTAAAGTGGATTCGTAAGCCGGGTAGGCCGCTGGAGCAGATTGCCCGCGACGCTGAGGTTGAGAAGGGCATTAGTCAACTTAGCCTCATCCGCGCGTATTCTCGGAGGGAACCCGACTTTTTGAGAGCCCGGGGGAAGCTGGCGCTCCCCTTAACCTCTTATGCGAATGTTCATTATCTGCTGCTGGCTCGGGATTATTGGTTTTGGATTGATCCCGACGACGAGATTGCGATAGTCGATTTTGATGTGTTCCTCACTGCATTCGAATCAGGCAATAACCTTCAAGAGCTTGTCGCTGGGCTCCTAAAATACGACTGGCTCCCGGTCGAAGGACGTGACTTTCATGTGACATACGAGGCATCCGGCGTGAACGGAGCTGTGATGGAGTCGGCTATATTCAAGCCCGCTAGATAGCAGATGCCTATAGCGGCGCCGATTCTCCTTGCGCGCCGACAGTAGTCAGTGGTGGAATCTCAGCTGACGCAAAATCGCCGAGTATGAAACCCACAGGCTTCCTTCGGCCTGGAAGAGCCTGCCGCCTCATGCAACGTCGATCCGGTCGGAAACCGGTTCCCGACAAGAGCAGCAGGAATCCCGGACACTGGCCGACTTCAGGGGACCGATCTTGATATCCCACGTCAAATAACAGAAAACGAATTTCGTGACTACTATGCACTTGTGGATGCTTCCACGCGGAGTTCTCGATTCAAGCACAAGACCTATATCGTTATCGGACTATGACATGTCGGTACTGATCTCGAACTCGGTTGGCCGCCTCTACGCCAATCACGATTCCGGACTTGTTGTTTTGCTTGAAACGGAACTGCGAGTCAGGGTGAGCTCGATGGCTGGAGGCGGATCTGCAGCTTTTCCGCTACCAAACATTCCATAGCGCCAGAGCGTCACAAACCAGAGAGCCACCCCAGCAAGGAAGAGGACCAGAAACAGCGGAAACACTGACCACTGTGTTTTTACGACGAATTAATCGGGCTGGAAATAGGGCTTCAGGTAAGCATTCCGCAAGATATCTCTCATCACGGACATGCTCAGGATGACGACGCCAACGATGCCCGGCACGTAGTAGGCCGCGACACGGATATTTTCCTTCCGCAACGCGTCGGACATCAGGAAAATCGAACCGATTCCGCCGGCAACACCCACCAGCAGAAGGATCGTCGCCAACGGGTTATCGCCCATATACAGCATGCGCATATCGCGTGGAAGGCTGGCCAGGAACCAGATTCCCACGAGGATCTGCGCCCTGGTGGCGTACATGAACCCTTTGCCGCCGAACTGCAGCAGTTGACGGGCATACTCGGTGTCCCGTTTCCAATTGGCTAATGCCATGAACACCAGCAAGAGCCCTCCCATGGCCACAGCTGCAACCATGAAGTGCAGGAAACGAGGAATCAACGTTGGCTCCGACAGGTTGAGATTCCATCCGGCCGGGTTCGAAAAGTATTTTCCACCCCAGCGGGAAGGCGTCTGGCTGAGCGTGAGATTGTTGCTGTACACGAAGCCAATGAGGAAGGTCAAAATCACGCTGAACAGCATCACGCCGCCGGCTCTGCCATGATGTTGCCCACTCTGAAACGAAACGTAATAGAAGCCGTAGTAGGCAATGGTTAGGAAGACCAGGACAAGGAACCAGGGCCAGGCTACGATGATGGAAGATGTGTAGAAGTACTGCCCGTACAGAACCTGTACGAACAGCAGCGGAGCTATGCCCAGAGTGATAGTTGCGGGCAGCAGGACGGGCAGCTTCTTGGCCACGTCAAAGAACACGCGGTTGCCCTTCGGTTGGTTCTTTGAGCGCCACTTTGATACGAGCGCAAGAACACCACCGCCGAGCATGAAGTTCATGGCCACAATGTGGAGGAAGAAGGTCACGATGAGGAGCAGTTTGAAGACCCAGTAGGGCGCGGGCAGCGGATTCGGGTCCAGAGTCGGAATCAGGTTGGGCTGCATCATGGTCAATTCCCTCCTTGCGTGGCGTTGGCGTACCCCTTGGCGTTGCGCTGCGAATTAATCCACGCCACCAGCGCAGTTCTCTGCTCATCGCTCAGTTTCAGGTCTGGCATCAACGGAAAGAGGCTGGTCAAATCCGCCAGCGAGTTGCTGGCGGTCTTTGGATCCTTGTCGAGGTTCTTAAACAGAGGATCGGCGGCGCTCACGCGGTGGCACATCGAGCAGTTCTGCTCGAAAACGGTCTTGCCGTCTTTTGCCGCCGCGGATGCCGCGGCGGAGATGGGCGCAAACGAATTCAGATAAGCCGCCAGTGCGCTCTGCTCGGCGTCCGTCCCGGCAAACCCAGGCATGGCGCCGTTGTGCATGAACGCAAGGCCGCCCAGCATGGCCTTGATTTTGCTCATGTCCCACTGTCGCAGGGCAACGTAATGCTTGATTCCGCGGTACGAACCCGGCGTGTGACAGCTCTCGCACTCCACGCGGAAGATCTCGTGCCCCACGGCCACCTGGTCGTCCGGCGTCAGGAAGCGGTTGTCGATCCATTTCGCCGTTGGCAGAACGCCGGCCGCAGTGACTTCGTCCGCGCTGAAGCCGCCGTCTCCGGAAATTGACGCCGAGTAGAGCGAGTTCGCATACAAATAGTTCGAAATCACGTAAGGCAGGCGAACCGACTCGCGCACAAACTCGAAGGAGCCGAACGCGCCGAAGGCCACCAGCGGCGTTCGCCACGGTCACGCCGTACCCTTCCTATCCGGGCGCGTCCCCGAGCGTGTCCTTCAAAGTCAGTGTGGATGGCCAGCCGGTGTATGTGAATCGGCTCCCCACATTCAACCAGTTTCGATGGATGGACTATGCGAGTTTCTCCATGACCGGGAAGGTGCACGTCACGATCACCTCGCTGGTCAACGACCGGAATGTGATCACCTGTTACATCCGGCCGCTCGCCTACGGCATTCATCCGCAGATCAGCGGCAAGACGGTCAGCTTCGACCTGGACCAGCCGCGGTACCTGCTGGTGTTCGTCAACGAGGAGCCCACGTTCCAAAGCATGGGGTTGATGCTGTTTGCCGAGCCGCCGGAGAAGAATGCGCCCAAACTCGGCGATCCCAACGTGGTCAACATCATGGACTACAAGGTGGACAACACGGGCAAGACCCTGGACACCGACAAGATCAATCAGGCGATTCGCGACGTGAGCGCACGGCCGGTCGGCGGCGTGCTCTTTTTTCCCGCCGGCGTTTACCTGACGGGCTCGGTGGATACCCGTTGGATCGAAGGCGACGATGATGCGCAGGGAGAGATCCTGGTGCTGCATCCGGGCATGATCGATCGGGTCCAGCTCTACCGCTTTCCATAGGTTGAAAACTCCGCTGTCTTTGCGGTTTTTCGATTGCCGGCTTGATCGTCGCAAGCAGGAGACGGTGCACGTGATAACCTTGCTGCGTTTTGAAATCGCCAACGCGCCGCGCGGGGAATTTCCACGCTGGGCATTTCGCCGAGAAAGCTGATGAGGTAGCCGCCATGATCAACAAGCAGCACTTTGCCGCTCTGCTCTGTCTTCTGGTTTCCGGGTTTGTTCCGGCGCTCACACCGCTTCTCGCCCAGCAACCCCGTTACCCGTTCAACGATCCTTCGCTGCCGATGGAAAAGCGGATCGACAACCTGCTTTCGCTGATGACCGTCGACGAGAAGATCGACTGCCTCAGCACCAATACCGGTGTGCCGCGGCTCGGCGTGATGAGCTATGGCAGCTCCGAAGGCATCCACGGAGTGGTGCAGCGGCAGGGCTACGGCAGGCGCATGCCCATTACCACGACGCAGTTCCCGCAGCCTCCGGGGATGGGCGAGTCGTGGGACCCGGAGCTGGTTCGCCAGGCGGGCGGCGTGGAGGGCTACGAGGCGCGGTTTATCACCCAGACCGAAAAGTACAACCGTCAGATTCTCATGCTCTGGGGACCGCAGGCCGACCTGGCGCGCGACCCGCGCTGGGGGCGCAGCGAAGAAGTCTACGGCGAAGACCCGTTCTTCAACGGAACCATGGTGGCGGCCTTCGCCAGGGGCCTGGAGGGAGACGATCCGAAGTATTGGCAGGCCGCGCCGCTGCTCAAGCATTTTCTGGCCAACAGCAACGAGGATCACCGCAACGATTCGTCGTCGAACTTCGATCAGCGGCTGTTCTGGGAGTACTATTCGGCGCCTTTCCGGATGGGATTCCAGGATGGCGGCGCCAGAGGCGTCATGGCGTCCTACAACGCCGGGAACGGCACCGCGATGGCCGTCAATCCGGTTCTCAAGAGCGTCGTCCGCGACAAATGGGGCGTGGACGTGATTTCGAGCGATGGAGGAGCGGTGGGTTTGCTGGTCACCGCGCGCCACCTTTTTCCGAATCATAAAGAAGCGGTGGTGGCGTGCATGAAAGCCGGCATCAACCAGTTTCTGGAGAGAGTCCAGAGCGACGTGAAGGCGGCGCTTCAGGATGGCGAAGTCACCGAGGCGGAGATCGACAACCTGCTTCGCCCCAAGTTCCAGATCACGATCAAGCTGGGCCTGCTGGATCCGCCGGACATGGTTCCCTACACCCAGATCAAGGATTCACCGGAGCCCTGGAACACGGAGCGGGATCGCGCGGTTTCAAAACGGATGGCGCTGGAATCGGTGGTGCTGCTCAAGAACGACAACGGCTTTCTGCCGCTCAAGAAGGAGGCCATCAAGTCGATCGCGGTCATCGGGCCGCTGGCCGATTCGGTGCACTGGGACTGGTACGGCGGCTTGCCTACGTACGCGGTTACGCCGCTCGAAGGAATCAAGGCGGAGGTGGGACCGGACGTGAAGGTGAATTACGCCGAGAGCGAGCTGGGTAACGCGGCCATCGACGCGGCCAAATCCTCCGACGTCGCGGTGGTTGTCATCGGCAACGATCCCACCTGCGGTCCAGACATGGCGCACGACTGGCACAGCTCGGTGGACGGCGGCGGCACGATTGCCTGCACCGTGCCCAGCGACGGGCGCGAAGGACGCGACCGGGAGATCATCACGCTGGCCCAGGAACAACTGGTGAAACAGGTCTATGCCTTCAATCCCAGGACCGTTGTCATCCTGATCTCCAGCTTCCCCTTTGCCATCAACTGGTCGCAGGCCCACGTTCCCGCTATCCTTCACATGGCCCACTCCTCGCAGGACGAGGGCACGGCCTTGGCGCAAGTTCTCTTTGGCAACTACAACCCCGGCGGACACCTGGTGGAAACCTGGCCGAAGTCTCTCGATCAGGTGCCGCCGATGATGGATTACAACATCCGCGACGGCCGCACCTATATGTACTTCAAGGGCGAGCCGCTCTATCCCTTCGGCTATGGCCTGAGCTACACGACCTTCAAATACTCCAATCTCCGCACCAGCTCGCCGCAACTGGCCAAGGACGGCTCGATCACCGTCAGCGTGGACGTGACGAATACCGGCAGCCGCGCGGGCGATGCCGTGGTGCAGATGTACGTGAAGCACCTGGGCGCGAAGGTGGCGTTTCCGCGCGAAGCGCTGAAAGGCTTCCAGCGCGTCACCGTCCAGCCCAACGAAACCAAGACCGTCGCGATTCCGCTCAAGGCTTCAACGCTCGCCTGGTGGGATCAGAAACTTCCCGGATTCCGCGTCGAGGCCGAGCCTGTTCGCGTTATGATCGGCAGTTCGTCCGCCGACATCCAACTGACTACCGAGTTGCGTGTTCAGTAGGACGGTTCGGCAATGCAAGTGCCCTTACAACCCGTTCAGGTCGCGAACGCTTGGACCAACCCGTGTGTAGATCGCGGGAGAAATGAGGATTAGTCAGGATGAAAGCCTTTATGATAGCGGCCGTTTTGGCGGCATCGATGATCGTGTTCGCGGCGCCCGCGCCGGCACCGATGACAGCGCACCCGATTCCAAGCCTGGTTCAGAAGGATGGGCGTTACGCCCTGCTCGTGGATGGCGCGCCTTACCTGATGTTGGGTGCGCAGTCAAACAACTCCAGTAACTGGCCGGCCACGCTGCCCGAGGTGTGGCCCGCCATCGAATACCTACATGCCAACACCCTCGAAACGCCTATCTACTGGGAGCAGTTCGAGCCCAAGCAGGGGCAGTTCGACTACTCGGCGGTGGACACCGTTCTGGCCCAGGCCCGCGCCCACCGCGTCCATCTGGTTCTGCTTTGGTTCGGTACCTGGAAGAACGGCAGCCAGCACTACATGCCCGAATGGATGAAGCTCGATCCCCAGCGCTACTTCCACGTGACGAACAAGAACGGAGAGTATATTGACTCGCCCTCCCCGTTCGCCACCGCGTCTATGGAAGCCGACAAGCGCGCCTTCGGGGCCTTGATGCGCCACCTCAAGCAGGCCGATTCGGAGAGAACCGTCCTGATGGTGCAGGTGGAGAACGAAACCGGCACATACGGATCCGTCCGCGATTACTGCCCTGAGGCGAACAAGCTCTTTGACGGTCCGGTTCCGCCTGAAATCCTGAAGGCCATGGGCAAGACCCCGGCCACGCCCGATGCCAATTGGGAGACGGTCTTCGGTCCCGAAGCCGAGGTCTACTTTCATGCTTGGGCGATCGCCAAATATGTGGGAGAGGTTGCCGCCGCCGGAAAGGCCGCCTACCCGTTGCCGCTTTATGTCAATGCGGCCTTGCGCGATCCGCTCACGCCGGAGGTGCCTGTCACCTACGAGAGCGGAGGCCCCACCGACAACGTGATTCCCATCTGGAAGGCCGAGGCGCCCGCGATCGACATCCTCGCGCCCGATATCTATATGTCCAACACCGCGGCCTATCTGAAGGTGCTGGATCTCTATCATCGCCCGGACAACGCCTTGTTCATCCCGGAAACCAGCGGTGGGGTTCGTGAAGCCCGTTTCTTCTTTTCCGCCCTCGGCCTTCAGGCCATCGGCTACTCGCCGTTCGGGCTGGATTACACGCGGACCAATCATCCTGAGAGAATGGTGCCCAATGAGCCGAATGCCTTTCTTGACCCCACCGCGCAGAACTACGGCCTGATCGCTCCCATGATGCGCGATATCGCCAAGCTGAATTTCGAGGGGAAGCTCCAGGCCAAGGCGGAACTGGACGACGCATCCACCCAGACCCTCCACTTTGGCTACTGGGACGCGGTGGTCACCTATGGCGGTGGCCGCAGGCGCATGGCGATTGCCAATCAAAATCGCGAGCCTCTCGGCCGCGCCCTGGTGGCGCAGCTTGGCGACAACCAGTTTCTGGTCACCGGGTTCGATTGCAGCGTCGACTTCCGCCCTGCCGGAACCGACGAGCAGCGCAAAGCCGGGAATATCGTCCTGGGAACCGGACAGACTCCCTCCGCTGAGTTCGATGGCAAGCGGGTGCACCGGCAATTCCTGCGCGTGGAAGAGGGCACGTATGAAAACGGCGCTTTCAAGTTCCGGCGCATTCTGAATGGCGATCAAACCGACTGGGGCCTCAACTTCTCTTCGGAACCCGAGGTGCTCCGGGTTTCGGTCGCCACGTATTGAAAAAGGAGATTTCCGCTTAAAGTTCTGTAGAAGGGGTCTGGGGAGCAATGGAACAGTGAACCGACTTAAGGGCGGCTTATCCCCAATGCCTGTCGGCGTCGTGCATGTGTGCATTGCTTTCCGAGAAGCAGTTGCGGTCGTCCGCCTGGCTCGCTATATCTCCCAGCAGTTCCTCCATGGTCTGGTCAAGGTCTTCTTGGCTGTTGTAGGGCACCTTCAATTCGTACTCGCCGTCCGGCCGCCGCTTGGCGTTGTACTTTTCAAGGCAATAGCGCTCAATGTCTTCCGTCGCACGCTTCTTGCCGCGCACGAACTTGCTGTTGTTCTCGATACGCAGAGACAGAAAAATCGTGGCGGCCTTGGCATCGCCGCCTCCGGTCGCCGGTTGACCCGGTCGCGTCCGCGCCGGTTTTTCGTAGGGGCCGATCTCGACGTTGCGATGACGAAGATACCCGACGCACCAGAGTGGCGACGATAGGCAGGTATTCCGATGGATCGACGAGCATTTGTCGATCGATGGGTTGCCTGCTGTAA
>PLFY01000143.1:12119-29882 GCA_003138365.1 Acidobacteriaceae bacterium | reverse complement strand
TCTTCATCCGGTCACGGACCTGGGCGCGATTTGAACCTCCGCTGGGACTATTGTGCGACGGCGGCGGGTTATTTTGTGCAAGGCGAAGTGGGACCTGCTTCAGCTCTGCTCTGCTCTGCTTCAGCTCTTCGCAGTTTTGAGAGATCGTATGCGCGGCGAAGCCACTCTCAAAGACCGCTCACCGCGCCGCGGCGCCGTCGGCCTGGGCATCGGCCCGCTCATGGTTCAGGGCGAGCAGGCGCGATAGAATCTCATCTTTTGGCAGATCGGAGGGCCAGCCATATGCGGCAAAAACGGCTGCATCCAGTGTCCGATGCGCGTTCGCCAGCCATTCGGGACGCTGGTTGCAGAGGCTCGTCAACGTGCGGCTCCTCAACTCCTCCTGCGAAATTCCCGGCGGATTCAGCCACGCATCCCGCAACCGTACAAGCTCCCGAGCGGCATCGGCGATAGCTTTGACGCGAGCGTCTTCCTCTTCGGAAGGCTCGCTGCCTGGAGGCCACGGGAAGGGAAAAGTATCGAAGCATGACTCTATGTTGTAGGTGATGTCATTGCCCACTCCGTGACGGGAACTTGTTCGGATGCTCCAAGCCTTGTGCACAGACGATTCAAGTATGCCAATGAAGTACTCGTCATCCCGCGCGACGACTACCACTCGGCTATCGGCAAGGGTCTCAACCGGGACAAACGTGAAGAATCGATGTTTTGAAACTCTTGGCGTAGCGATGTATTTGCGCAAACCCTGAAGAGCTTTGCGCATACCGAAATTCCTCTCGCCGTGTTGCCACCAATGCTCCCGCCGCCTCTGTCGCTTATTTGCCTGCCGGGACGGATATACGTGGTGTCGGACATGCTCGAAGGGCATCTCAAAAAGCGCTGCTTCCGCTTCCGTCCTGTCTTGAAAATCTACAATGTACATGCCCTTCGCTCTATCGGTAATATCTCTTGCTATGATCCACGGAATTACGACCTCAGAATTAGGCAATCCATTGGGGTTAATTGGAGCCGAAAGCATCTTTTGAGCGATGTCTGGATCAACCTCGAATCGGCCCACTTTCACTGGCCCTTGAAAAGCGATGCCTTGGTTCTGACGAAGAGAAAACAGCTTTGTCAGGTCGTCTCCCGCGCTCAAATCCGCATTGATCGATGAAACGAACATTCCATCAAGCTCGCGCATCGTTTCCGTGCCATCATCGAAGCCAATCATTGAAACCCGGACTGCGGCGCCTTCAAGCGTCCATTCGCGATTGCTCCGGGCGAAGAAGATCGAACCTTCCACGATAATTCGGTCAAGAACGATCCGATTGGACCCGGCACGGATTGCCTGAGTCGCGAGGAGCCCTACCCTGGAACCGTTCGACCGCACCTCAGCAAAGGACTTACTGAACCAGTAGGTTACGAGATCGACTTCATGGGGCACCCGTCCGTCGTAGAGAGCAAATAGATCATCGACACACTTATCCCCCAGCTCCCTCCGCAGCCGCTTGCCGCCCAGAAACGGCGGATTCCCAATAATGAAATCCGCCTTTGGCCACTCGGGCTCATAAGGTTTGCCCTCCTCGTCGTAGCGAAGAATCGCATCCCCATGCTCGATGTTCGTCAGCTTCTCAAGAATCGGCTCGCGGTCTTCCCGGATGGCGTGTTCGTGCTTCCATTGCAGGAACCCGATCCACACCACAATCGAAGCCAGCTCGTGCGCGTAGAACTCAGTTTCGATGCCGAACAGTTGCGTCGGCGAAACCATTTTGGAGAGGACCAGCGAGATGCTTTCCTCCGCCGCGAAGCGCGTCGCCTCCAACCAAAGGTCCAACATCCGCCGCAAGGCGAGATAGAGAAAGTTGCCGGAGCCGCATGCCGGGTCGAGAACCCTCACGGCGGTCAGCTCCTCGATCCACGCGCCCAGCAGCTTCTCCGAAGGCAAATCGACGCGCAGCCGAGCCTGTCGGCTGTTGCGCGCGGCCTCCTCGGCGCGCTCAATCTCCAGCGCTTCAAGAATCCGTAGCTTCACGCTCTCCCAGCGTTGCCGCAGAGGCCGCACCAGTACCGGCTCGATCAGCAGCAGAATGTCCTCTTCGCTGGTGTAGTGCGCCCCGATGAGAGAACGGCGAGCCGGGTCCAGCGAGCGCTCGAACAGGGTGCCGAAGATGGCCGGGGCGATGTGCGACCAATCGTAATTCTTTGAAACCTCATAAAGGATGCCGAGGTCCGCAAGATCAAGCTGAATAATCGAGGCCGTATCGAAGAGCCCGCCATTGAAGTACCGGATGGTGTGTTCGCCGAAGATGCCGTCCGGCTCGCTCATGGCCTCGAACAGCAGCTTCAGCTTGCGCAGAAATTGCCTGGGGCGAAAGCGGTCGTCGCTCTGGAGTAGATTGCGAAAGACATGATCGGGGAGCAGACCGATGGAGTCGGCAAAAAGGCAGAAAAGCAGACGCATCAGGAAATGCGCAATCTCCGCGCGCGTAGCCCCCAGGCTGCGTTCCTCCAACTCAAGCCGTTCCGCCAGCCGGCTGAAAAGCTTCGCGGCCTCCTGCGTAACCTGCGCATCGGTGCGCTCGGGGCGCAGAACGTTATAGTCGCCGAAGAGCGCACGGAGAACATCGAGCGGCGGAAGAGGGCAAGTTGCGGTAACGTGGTTGCGATTGAGATCGTCGAGGCTGAAAGCATACACGCGCGGCGATGTTGCGGTGAAGTTGGTATGCACCTCAAATCGCTCAAGGTCGCAGACCACTAGAAGAGGAGGGTTTCCCAGCTCTTCGCGGTAATCGTTGAGCTGCTCGTAGGCCTTTTCGAGATTCTTGTGCTTGCCCTTGTACTCCCATGCGAAGTGGTCGCGGAGCCAGACATCCGCAAAGCCCTTACCACCCCGAGCCTTGCCCACGAACTTCTCAAAGGCGTAGCGCTCCCCGGTTGAGTCGCTCGCAGCCGGGTGCTTCTCTCCAAGCAGGTCACAGAGATCGATAAAGTGCGACTGCGCACCCGCTCGCTCGGACTGCGAGTTGATCTTCCAACGCTGGACGAATGCGGCGACTGTCAGTGGCATGGGTTCATGCCCAGTTTACAGCGAGGGCTAGGCGACTGACCCGAGAAACCAACGGATATTGTTGACGTTGTAAATCCCTCCGGCCTTCGGCGCTCGATCACCCGCCAGATTGGAAATCAAACAGCGCGGTGTCACCCGCCGCCAAAATCATCCCTCATGACAGCGTTCCCTGGCATAGTTCCAGGCTGAAAACGGCGGGTGTCCCGCGCTCGGATCGTCGGTGACGATGAACGGGTCCGGCCCAAACCCCGTGTAGGCCGCATAGCGCTGCGCCGCCGTCTGATCCATGGCAACTTCGTCCTTGAGAAATTGGTCGACCACCGCCTCGCACGCCGCAACCGCCCCGTCCAGCGTCGCGTAATCCCCCAGCTTGTACCGCGCGCTTTCGTCCTGGTAGTGGTAGTTGTCATCCACATAAACCGAATAGGTATGCCCCAAATTCGCCATACCGCCTCTTCCTGCCGAATGCATCCTCGTCCCAGTCCGCCGACCCGCTGACTCGCTGACCCGCCGACTCGCTGACCCGCCGACTTGCTGACTCGCTAGCTTGCTGACTTGCCGACTCGCTGACTCGCCGACTCGCCGACTCGCTGACTTGCTGACTCGCCGACTTGCTGACTTGCTGACCAGCCCAGCATACAAGGTCTCCCCCAGACCCGAATACCTCTCTGGCGGACTCTTTAAAGCGGGCCAAAAAGCGCCAAAAAAACAGCGAAAAACACGCAAAAGCACACGGTTTGTCATTCGTTTTGAAGCCTTTGGCCGGCATGGAAACGGTGCTTCGCTGGTTTTCAAACGAGGTCCAGGCCGACCTTTCCGCAGGCTGAGGGCACTGTCCGCAAATTGCAGGTTCATAGCACGAGAAATCGCTTCGTTTTGTCCGCTTGTAGGCTGAGCCGTTTGCGGTGTTGCGCACAAAAACCTGTGAGATCCCAGAGCAGCGAAGTCACAGGCTTTCCGACCGGCAGGCGCAATCGACTTGCCGACCGTCAGATTTCAGGCTTGACCTGACCCCTGACCACTGACCCCTGACCACTGTCCACTGTCCCCTGTCCCCTGCCGCTACAATAAAGACGGAAGCCCGAACCCCCAAAAAGCATGGCGGACGAAGAGCAAAAAGAGCCCCAGAAACGCGACCCGAAGAAACGAGACGAAGACCCGGTCGGCAAAGTCTACGACTCCCACCTGGTTCGCCGTCTCGGCCATTACCTGCGCCCCTACTGGATTCAGGCCATCGTCTCCTCTCTCGCCGTCAGCTTCAAATCCCTCAGCGACGTCATCGGCCCCTACCTGGTGATGATTGCCATTGACCGCTATCTCGCTCCAGCCGGAATCGGCAAGCTTGCCGCCCCTGTCATTACCACCGAGTTCCTCCGCTCCAACTGGCTCACCCGCCGCCTCCCCACCGACGCCTACCACGGAATCACAGTCTTGGCGGCCATCTACCTGGGCGCACTGCTCTCCGCCTATCTGTTTGAATTCATTCAGGTCTACCTGATGCAGTGGACCGGCCAGAAGATCATGTTCGACCTGCGCCGCGACATCTTCCGCCACATGCAGCGCATGCACATCGGCTTCTTCGATACCCACGCCGTAGGCCGTCTGGTCACCCGCCTCACCTCCGACGTGGATGCCATCAACGAGATGTTCACGGCCGGCGTCCTGGCCATCGTCGACGACTTTTTCAACCTCACCATCATGGCCGCCGTCATGCTCACCATCAACTGGTGGCTGGCCCTGATCGCCTTTGCCGTCTTGCCGCTGATCCTCGTCGTCACGCGCCTGTTCCGCGACAGCGTCCGCGAGAGCTACCGCCGCGTCCGCGCCGCCATCGCCCGCATCAACAGCTTCACGCAGGAGCATATTTCGGGGATGAGCGTGGTGCAGCTCTTCAACCGCGAGCAGCGAGCCTACCAGGACTTTGAAGATGTAAACCGGCTGCATATGATCGCGTTTAAAGACACGATCTTCGCCTATGCGCTCTACTATCCCGCTGTGGAACTGCTTTCGGCGCTGGCCATCGCCCTGGTCATCTGGCGCGGCGGATTCGGCGTGCTCTCCGGCGGGGTCACCATCGGCGTGCTCGCCATGTTCATCCAGTACTCGCAGCGTTTCTGGCGGCCCATCCAGGATTTGAGCGACAAATACAACATCCTTCAAGCCGCAATGGCCGCCTGCGAGCGGATCTTCAAGCTGCTCGACACCGCTCCCGAAATCGTCAACCCGCCCCATCCCGTCGCTGGCGACGGCAGCAATCGAATTGAGTTTCGGCACGTCTGGTTCACTTATCAGGATTTGACGGATGTGCAGAAGGCCGCCATCTCTCAAACTTTGAAAGGGCATGGCTTTAGCCGTGCCGCCGAATCGCCGGAAAACACCCCGGCTTTAGCCACCGAGGGAATGCAGGATGCGGACGATGCCATCCCTCAGGGGCTAAAGCCCGGGGATTCAAGCAACCGTCTTGCGGCACGGCTAAAGCCATGCCCTTTCAAAGCAGAAGATCTTGCCGCCATCGAAGGCATCGAGTGGATTCTGAAAGATGTTTCCTTCACCATCGAGCCGGGTCAAACCGTCGCCATTGTGGGCCATACCGGCGCCGGCAAAACCACCCTCACCAGTCTGATGATGCGCTTCTACGACGTAACCGCCGGCCAGATTCTGCTCGACGGCGTGGATTTGCGCGACCAGGATCTGACCGCGCTGCGCAAGCATTTCGCCGTCGTCTTGCAGGATCCATTCCTTTTCACCGGCACGCTGGCTGAAAACATTCGCCTCGGCAATGAGGAGATTACGGCAGGCGGGCTGCGCCAGGCGGCACGCGATGTGAATGTGCTGGACTTCATCGAGGGCCTGCCGGGCCAGTTTGACGAGCCAGTCCGCGAACGAGGCAACTCGCTCTCGACGGGCCAAAAGCAGCTCATCAACTTTGCCCGCGCGCTGGCCTACAATCCCCGCATCCTCATCCTCGACGAGGCCACTTCCAGCGTGGACACCGACACGGAGCTGCGCATTCGCGGCGCGTTGGAGCGTATGGTCGAGGGCCGGACCAGCGTCCTGATTGCCCACCGTCTCTCCACCGTGCAACGGGCAGACACGATTCTGGTGATGCACAAGGGCCAGTTGCGCGAGATGGGCTCGCACCAGGAGCTGTTGGCCCAGCGCGGCCTCTACTGGAAGTTGTACGAACTGCAATACAAGGACCAGGAAGACAGGGATCAGGGAACAGGGATCAGGGATCAGTTGGGGTTTGCCGATCCTTCAACTTTGCCTGTCAGCGCGGATTGAAAATGTCAGCCTGCAAGCCGACAGCGTTTGTGGTCCAGCAAGCATAGATATTGGAAAAATCTCATTTTGGCCCCATTTTGCCCAAATTTGGCCCCGTTTTGGGCAGAGCAGAAGTGGTGCGCCTGGCCCTGCCTATGCGGACGATTGCGGGAGTGGCGGGCAGCTAGGCAAGAGAGACATGGGCGTCCGGTTCGGCAAAATCTCTGGGTGGGCGTGGCCCACTTGTGATATTTTCCCACAAATGTTAATCTCTCCCTATGCCGACTTTCGCCGTCCTCAAAAATACCGATTTTCAGTTGGTCTCCGAGTTCGCGCAGCCCGATGCGAAAAAGCGCCTGTCGCTGGGGGAGGCTCTGCATGGCGCAACGGCCTACAACATCTACCGGAATCCCCTCGGCCAACTCATCCTCGATCCGGTAAAAACCATTCCTGCTTCTGAGATGTGGCTCTACGAGAACGCGGAGGCCCTGGCCAGCGTGAAGCAAGGTTTGCGGGAGTCGGCTGAAGGGAAGAGTGTATACCGCGGCTCGTTTGCCAAGCACGCTCGGGAATAGGCCATGCAGCGGAAGATCAAATTCACGCCGACGGCAGATGAGCAGTTGACGGCGCTGGAAAACACTCCGTCAAAGGCCGGGCTACTCGCACAGGTCCGGAAGGCGATCGGTTATCTGGAGATCAACCCACAGCATCCGGGCCTTCAAACACACGAGTTCCTGTCGCTGACGGGCGCAAACGGTGAGAAGGTCTTCGAGGCGTACGCTCAAAACAACACCCCCGGCGCTTACCGCATTTTTTGGCACTACGGTCCCGATGGAACCAAGGGCAAGCAACGGACTCCCGTGATCACCATCGTTGCGATCACACGGCATCCTTGATCGGGGCATCGGTCGTCACTCCCAGGTTTCAAAGGCGAAACCTGGGGCACCCGGCAATACAAGGACCAGGAAGACAGGGATCAGGGAACAGGGATCAGGGATCAGTTGGGGTTTGCCGATCCTTCAACTTTGCCTGTCAGCGCGGATTGAAAATGCCGGCCTGCAAGTCGATAGGGTTTGTCGTTGATGACAGGTTTTCAAGAACGATAAGAGGCTATAGATCTATCCCACCTTGGCGGCAAAAAACAAAGACGCCGCGAAGGTAAGGCGCCCGGTCCTCATTCCCGTCGATCAATCTCTCCTAACCGCGGCCGGAAAAGTCGTGTCTAATGCACTGCATGGGCAAGAACGACCACGAGGCGATCCGGGCGGTTCTGGGTGGGGACAAGGAGGCCTTTGGGGCGCTGGTTATGCGGCATAGCCATAGCCTCTTCCGGGTGGCCTTTCGCATCACCGGCAATGAGGCCGACGCGGAGGACGTGGTGCAGGAAGCGTTCTTGCGTGGATACAGGAAGCTGGAAAGCTTTGAGTCCCGGTCGGATTTTGGGACGTGGATCTACCGGATCGCGGTGCACTGCGCACTGGACCGAATCAAGTCTTCGCGGGCGAACGAGGCGAGCCGGCTGGCGGAAGAGACCGACCCGGAGTTGGACGATGTGCAGGTGGCAGACCTGGCTGCGGGGCCTGACCGGCTGTTGCTGAGCGGCGAGATTGGAGCGCTGCAGCAGACAGCGATGCAGAGCCTGACGCCCACGGAGCGGACGGCCTTTGTGCTTCGGCACATGGAAGATTGCTCTACGGAAGAGATTGGCGCCGCGCTGGGGATTGCGCCCAATGCGGCCAAACAGGCGGTGTTTCGCGCAGTACAAAAACTACGGTTCCGGCTAGCGACATTAAGGGTGAAGGTATGAAGCATTTAACTGAAGAAGAATTGATCGGAGAAGCCTTCGGCGAGCGGAGGGGCAAAAGCGAAGCTGCAAACGAGCAGCATCTTGCGACATGCGCGGAATGCGCGCAAGCCTACGCTGCGCTCCAGAACGATCTCGCCGAAGTTGCGCCAGTGGAGCCGCCTGCCCGCGATGCAAACTATGGCGAGCGGGTTTGGCAATCGCTCGCACCTTCGCTCGCCGTGTACAGAGCGGACAAGCGGCGCTGGTTGCGCACCGGGCTTTGGAAGGGTTTGAGCTATGCGGCGGCGTGCGCTTTGCTGGTGGCCTGTGCATTCTATGCGGGCCGCCAATGGGAGCAGAGGCAGCCCCACATAACGGTTGTAAAATCCGCTCCTCCAGAGGTCAAGCAGCACGTGGTTCTGGTGGTGCTCAGCGATCATCTCGACCGGTCGGAACGGCTGTTGGTGGAGTTGAAACATGCCGATGCCGGGAGCACAGAAATGGTATCCCCGATGCGCGATGAGGCGCGGAGCCTGCTGGCGGCAAATCGCGAGTGCCGGCAGAATGCCAAGCAGATCGACGATCCGGCGCTGGCAACGGCATTGGAACACCTGGATCGGCTGCTGGGCGAACTGGCGAATCAGCCTGAGGGCTTGAACACCGCGACCATCCTCCGGCTGCAAGACGAAATGAACGCGGACGGCCTGCTGTTTAAGGTGCGTGTGTTGCGTTCCAGAATCCCCGATCAGCAGACAACGGGAACAAATCGTTCCAAGGGAGGGACAATATGAAGACCAGACCGGCATTTCTCACGGCATTGCTGGCAGGAATCGTTTGGTTGCCGTTGGGCGGCTCTGCCCAGACCCTGTCAAGACAGCCTGTTGGGGAGGCTTTTTCGGGAGCCGTCTCGTTCACGGAGGGGGAGGGCAGCCCATCCGCGACTAGCGCGCCGGACAGCAGTTTATACGCGGACGGAGAGCGTGCCATCAACGAAGGG
Source organism: Acidobacteriaceae bacterium (assembly GCA_003138365.1). Taxonomy (GTDB): domain Bacteria; phylum Acidobacteriota; class Terriglobia; order Terriglobales; family Acidobacteriaceae; genus Telmatobacter. The sequence goes on along the minus strand of PLFY01000143.1, from coordinate 20,792 downwards.
CGCTGGTCCGATGCGGAAGCAATCTTCGCCAAGGTCGCCAGTCAACATGGCGTGCACGCCGATGGAGCCCTCTACTGGAAGGCATATGCGCAGAACAAGCAAGGGCAAGTGAAGCCCGCACTCGACACTTGCGCTGAACTGGGCCGGGACTTTGCCACCAGCAGTTGGAATCATGAGTGCGGTGCGCTTGAGATCGAGATTCACGCCAGGAACGGGAAACCCGTTGAGCCCAAAACAGGAGACGACGACGACCTGAAACTACTGGCACTCAATTCGCTGATGAAGAAGGACGAGCCACGGGCCCTGGCGCAGATTCAGGAGATTCTGAACGGCGATTCCAGTGAAAAGCTCAAGAAGGAAGCCCTGTTTATCCTGGGGCATCATTATTCGGATGCGACCTATGCCGAGATTGTCCGAATCAGTTACGTCGAGGGAGATGTGCGCATCTCGCGGGGCACGCAAAACGAGAAGGATGGCGGCGCCACCTGGGAGAAGGCGGTTGCCGATCTGCCGCTTGAAGTCGGCTTCAGCCTGGTAACAGGCGCCGGACGCGCGGAAATCGAGTTGGAAGACGCCTCGACGCTCTACCTGGGCGAGAATTCGGTTCTCACCTTCAACGACCTGCACACCACGGGCGGCGTGCCTTACACCGAACTCGCACTGCTGACGGGCACAGTGACGCTTCATGTCCGCCCGTACGTTGCCGGCGAGATGGTCGTGCTGAAGACTCCCAAGGATCAACTCAGCGTGAGATATCCCGGTAAGTCCGATCTCCGGGTGACAAGTTATGCGGATGCGACAGCCATTGCGTCACAGGGCGCCAATGTCCTCCGTTTGCCCGGCATAAAAGAAGAAGCACTCACCAACGGACAAACGGAATTCTATGACGAAGGGCATCGCATCGCTTCCCCTTTCTCTATCGACCCGGATACATTTGCCGCATGGGACAAGTGGGTCGCAAATCGCGTTGCCCAGCGTTCGGCGGCAATTTCCGATGTAATGAAAGCTTCCGGACTCACGTCGCCGATCCCTGGCATGGCAGACATGAACGGCCGGGGAACATTCTTTGAGTGCGCGCCGTATGGGACCTGCTGGGAACCGACGGCCACCAATAAGAAGCTGCAACCGGACAACAAACTTCCTCAGACCAGGCCGTCTTCAATGGAATATGTGCGGCGACCTGCGCATTTGGTGCGGACTGGCTTTGTGGAGACCCCCAGGTCTTCAAGCTTGCAGGCAATGCAGGAGGCCTCTCCCACGCTCGCTGAGATTGAAGAGCGTGAAGTCTTCGACTTTCCGTGCTTTCCGAGCGCCCTCCGTTACCGGGTCGAAAGGGATACGACTACGGGCAAGGAGCGTGTGATCGCTCAGGCAATCTTCCCGCTCCCGTACGCCTGGGCCGTGTGTCACGCGGGGAGCTGGATTCACCGGCAGCATCACTATGTGTGGGTGGTGGGTCACAAGAGGCACCATATGGAGCCGGTTCGCTGGGTCAAGAGCGGGCATAGGGTGGCCTTTGTTCCTATCCATCCCTATGACGTGAAAGGCAAGCCTCCGATCAACGGGAAGGAGGAAGTATTCGCGGTGCGCAACAAGAACGGCTTATCGGTCGAACTGGTAAAACTCGAAGCAGGCCGCCCGATTGAGTTTCTCAAGTCACCCCCCCGAGAGTATCGCAATGCGTATTTGCCTCCACTTGCACGCGCGGAAGAGCCGCGCATGGAAGCTCACCAACTGAGAGAAGCGATGGGGAGCAAGGGAACCGTCGCCAGGGCGGGCATCCCGCTGAGTTTCGATCACAAGTCGGGCAACTTCATGATCGCGCAGCATGTAATGCAGGGAAACAGGAGCGTAACAGTCATGGAGCCGATGTCCAACCACAGTGGCAATCTTCAGGCTCGGGGCGGAAGCTTTAGCGGAGGCGCCGGTTTTCGCGGAGGAAGCGGCGGTTCGAGCGGGGGCGGATCTCGCGGGGGTGGAGGAGGAAGCAGTTCAAGCGGGGGTGGATCTCGCGGTGGTGGAGGAGGAAGCAGTTCAAGTGGTGGCGGATCTCACGGTGGTGGAGGAGGAGGCGGTTCGAGCGTGAGCAGCTCCGGCTCCAGTGCGGGAAGCTCCAGCGCGGGAAGTGTCAGCGCGGGAAGTTCCGGTGCGGGAGTTGTCAGCGCGGGAAGTTCCCATCGTTAGGATAAGCCTGACCTACAGCTGCAAAAGGGCCACTCCGCAACCGTGGAGTGGCCCTTTTGCATGAACGCTTGCAGCCGGAGTTACTTGGCGGCGACTAACGGTTGGGTGGTGAGGGTGCCGTCGGCGTAGCCTTTGGCGATCTCGGTGATGGGGATGGGGCTGTAGTCGCCGGCATGGCCAGCCTGGCCGAATTGGGTCATGCGCGTGGCCACCACCTTCTGCATGGCTTCGCGGGCGGGCTTCATGTAGTCGCGGGGATCGAACTTCTCCGGCTGGGTCCAGAGCACCTTGCGAATGGCTCCGGTGATGGCCAGGCGGTTGTCGGTGTCCACATTGACCTTGCGGACGCCGTTGCGGATGCCGAGCTGAATCTCTTCGACGGGTACGCCCCAGGTCTCCTTGAGCTTGCCGCCGTACTCGTTGACGATGTCCTGCAGGTCCTTGGGCACCGAAGAGCTGCCGTGCATGACCAGGTGGGTGTTGGGCAGGCGCTTGTGAATGGCGATCAGGACGTCCATCTTGAGGACCGAGCCGTCGGGCTTCTTGGTAAACTTGTAAGCGCCGTGGCTGGTGCCGATGGCGATGGCCAAGGCGTCAACGCCGGTGAGCTCGGCAAACTCGACGGCCTGGTCGGGGTCGGTGATGTGGTCGAGGCCGCTGCCGCCTGCGCCGTGGCCATCTTCAACGCCGCCCAGCACGCCGATCTCGCCCTCGACGGTGACGCCGCGCTCGTGGGCAAAGTCAACCACCTGTTTGGTGACGGCAACATTCTCCTCAAAGGTTGACGGGGTCTTGCCGTCGGCCTTCAGGGAGCCGTCCATCATGACCGAGGTGAAGCCCAGTTCGATGGCGCTCTTGCAGGTCTCGAAGCTGTTGCCGTGGTCCTGGTGCATGGCGATGGGAATGTCGGGATAGAGCTCGCTGGCCGCCAGGATGAGGTGAAAGAGGTAGCGGTCCTGGGCAAACTGGCGTGCGCCGCGGCTGGCCTGGATGATGACGGGGGAACGGGTTTCCTTGGCCGCTTCCATGATGGCCTGAATCTGTTCCATATCGTTGACGTTGAATGCGCCGACGCCGTAACCGCCCTTGGCGGCCTCGTCGAGAAGTTGCCGCATGGAGACTAGAGGCATAAGGATTCTCCTTCTGGGTTGGATCTGGTTGGGATCCGGTTGGGATCCGGCCGCCTGTACGCACGGGCCCGAAAGAGCGGAAACTCAGCCTCGCGGGCGGCGGGAACTGCAATCGTCCTTATGGTAGCAGAGCGGCGCAAGCGAAGAGTGTGCCGGTGAACACACGCGCCGGACGCGGCTCGCTCGACGGATTCCAGAGTGGGATTCCCATTTCGGCCGTGGTGCATGGCGCTCCGCGCTCAAGAGGAATCCCGTTGCGCCGCAGCGGCGAAAGCAAGAGATACGCAGAAGCGGGCGGCCATGGCGGATGAGAAAGCCGGCCTTATTCGGGGGCTGCGCAACCATGCGCAGGCAAGGCTTGGGTTCACCGCCCCAGCACGGCCCGCTGCGAGGCGAAGATCTCCTTGAGGCCGGATTCGGCCAGGTCGATGAGGGCGTTCAACTGGCTGCGGGAGAAACTTCCCTTCTCGGCAGTGGCCTGGGTCTCGATGAGTCCCCCGTCGGCGGTCATCACCACGTTCATGTCCACCTCGGCCGCGGAATCCTCCTCGTAGCAGAGGTCGAGCAACATCCTGCCGTCCACGATGCCCACGGACGTGGCGGCCACCAGTTGCTTGAGTGGCGACTGCTTGAGCGTTCCCGCCTCGACCAGGGCGTTCAATGCCAGGGCCAGAGCCACGGCGGCGCCGGTGATGGCTGCGGTGCGCGTACCGCCGTCGGCCTGGATCACGTCACAGTCCAGAATCACCGTCCGCTCGCCGAGGGCCTTCATGTCCACAACGGAGCGCAGGCTGCGGCCGATCAGGCGCTGGATCTCGTGGGTCCGTCCGCCGATCTTGCCTCGCTCGCTCTCGCGAGGGGTCCGTGTGACCGTGGAGCGGGGCAGCATGGCGTACTCCGCCGTAACCCAGCCGCGGCCGGAGTTGCGCAGCCAGCCGGGAACTCCTTGTTCAATGGTGGCGTTGGTCAGGACACGCGTGTTGCCGAGCGAGACGAGCACGGAGCCTTCCGCGGTCTGGACAAAGCCTGGCGTGAGGGAGAGTGGGCGAAGCTGGCCGGGGGTGCGGCCGCCGGGGCGGAAGAAGGGGTCTGCGCCGGGAGCGTGGCCGGAGACTTGGACGGAGGTTTGGCTGGGGGCGTGCATAGGGAGATTGTACGGGAGAGGGTCCTGGTGGGGGTGGTTTCCCGGTTCAGAGCGGGCCCCAGAACGGGAATCCTGCGTTTCGGCGGCCCGAAACAGGAAGGCCTTGCTAACCGGCTGAATCTGAATAGATTAGGTGGACGGGACGCGACTGTCCTGTCCCATATTGGAACCATCTCTTCCCAATCGGTTTGGAGCGGCTGTCCGGATTTTGGACAGTAAGCCCTTCCCTTATTAGGAACTTAGCTAGAGCGTTCTAGTTTGGCACCCCACGTGTAATAGAAGAGGACAAAAGCAAGAGATAGGGAACAGGGACTACGGAATAGGGACTAGGGAACAGGGACTAGGGAATAAGGCCGTAGCGGCGATCGCGAAGGGCCAAAACAGGAAAGGAAGCATGCCATGCAGCAGGTGGAACAAACCAGGGGATTGGGCGGAGCGGAGCGCAAGCGTGTGGAAGCGGTGGTGGAGACCCTGGCCACGCTCGGCAGCAAGGGCGAGACCGTTGCGGAAGTGGCGCATGACGCCAGGAACATGGTCACGGCGCTGGGACTTTACTGCGATCTTCTTGAGGAGCCCGGAGTGCTGGCGACTCCTTTTCTTCACTATGGAAACGAGTTGCGGCTGGTGGCCGCAGCCAGCCACCGGCTGGTGGAAAAACTTGTGGCTCTGGATACGCACGCATCTCCAGGAGGCGCTGGTTCCCGGGCTGGGCTCCTCAACCTGGGCCAGATGCCGATGGATGCCTTGGTGCGCGACAGGCTCGAAGAAGGCAGGCTCGGGCAGGACAGGCTTGACCGGGACAGGCTTGACCGGGGCGGCCTTGACCGGGGCAAACTTGACCAAAACCAGCCTGACCGGGCCCGGCGCTGGGATCTGATGCCGGCCGAACCCATTGACAATCTGGCTGCGGAGCTGCTGGCCACTCGCAATCTGCTGGCCGCCCTGGCCGGGCCCTCGATTGTCCTCACCGTGGACGTGGAAGGGTGCGCCAAGCCGGTGTGGCTGACGGGAGAGGACCTTACCAGGGTGCTGGTCAACCTGGTGAAGAACGCCGCGGAGGCCATGCCAGCGGGTGGACGCATCCAGCTTGGTCTGCGTGAACGGCCCTCCGAACCGGGAACGGAACCGGGAGCCGCTGCCAGTCTTACGCTGACGATCGAAGACAACGGGCCGGGAATCCCCCGCAAGGCGCTGGATAAGATCTTCGAATCCGGCTACACCACCCATGCGCACGGTTCTTCAGCAAGGGGAGGCTGGCTGGTCGCGCATCGCGGGCTGGGTCTGTCCATCACGCGATCGGTGATCAAGGGCGCGGGCGGGCGGATTCACGCCGCAAATCGCCCCCAGGCGGGAGCGCGCCTGGAGATCGAACTGCCTGTCCGGACCCGCTGAAGCCGGGGCGCTCCAGCGGTTCTCCAGTTGCCGATGAGCGAAGGCAACACGGCTAAGTGACTCTTTCCCGTCCCCCGGGGTCCCCAGCGAATGGTCTTGGTCGCTGGGGTGGTTACCGGGGTCCCCAGCGACAGGTCTTGGTCGCTGGGGTGAAAGTAAAAGCCACCCTGCATGAGGCTGGAAGCGGCCTGCAGACTGGAGTGCCGCTCTCAACAGCCGGTTCGTCAAACTGCACCGAGCCGGTCTTCAACCATCCAGTTCACCGAAACACGCGCGAGGCGAATACAATGCTCGAAACAGCAATCACGACCAGAACCATGGAGTTTGTCCCTCACATTTCGCAAATTGCGGAGCCGGCGGTTCGGCTGCACCTGCTGGTGGTGGACGCGGACACGGCCATCCGCTCGGCCTGCGCCGAGATCGCCGCCAGCCTGGGCTATGCGGTCGAGAGCACCGGCGATCTGGGCCAGGCGCGGAGCCTGCTGCGCGGCCGGGCGGCCGACATTCTGCTGGTCAACCTGCCCGCGGGGAGCAACCACGGCCTGGAGCTTGTCTCCGAGGTGAAGCTGCTCTACCCGCAGACTTCGGTGATCGCCATGACCGCTTCAGGCTCGGTGAATGCGGCCGTGGAAGCGATGCGCTGCGGCGCCTCCGACTACCTGACCAAGCCCTTCGCCATGGACGAGCTTTCCACCGTGCTCGACCGCGCCGCCGCGACCCACTTGACCGATACCGCGACCCGTCAGTTGCGGGAGCGGCTGCGGCTCTCGCAGGGTTTGGGCGCCATGATCGGCCGCTCCGGCGAGATGGAGAAGCTCTACCGCATCCTGTCCAAAGTCGCCCAGAGTTCGCACCCGGTGCTGGTCCTCGGCGAGAGCGGCACGGGCAAGGAACTGGTGGCCAGGACCATCCACGCCTATGGGCCTAATTCTCAGAAGCCCTTCCTGCCGGTCGACTGCGGCTCGCTGGTGCCCACGCTGATCGAAAGTGAGCTGTTCGGTTACGTGAAGGGCGCGTTTACAGGAGCCAACCGCTCCAAGGACGGGTTGCTGGTCTCGGCCGAGGGGGGCACGGTCTTTCTGGATGAGATCGGCGAGCTGTCGCTGGACCTGCAGGCCAAGCTGCTGCGAGCTCTCCAGGAGAAGGAAGTCCGGCCGGTCGGGGCCACCCACCGCATTCCCATCAAGGCGCGCATTGTGGCCGCCACCAACCGCGACCTGGCGGTGATGGTGGAGAAGGGCACCTTCCGCAAGGACCTCTTCTACCGGCTCAACGTGGTCAATCTGCGGCTCCCGTCCCTGCGCGATCGCCGCGAGGATATTCCGCTGCTGGCGGCACACTTTCTGGATCGCATCAGCCGCGAGCACGGCACCAAGTTCACGCTCAGCGACGAGGCTCTACGCACCATGATGCGCCATGACTGGCCGGGCAATGTGCGCGAACTCGAAAACTCGGTAGAGCGGGCCTGCGCCCTCTCCTCCGGTCCGGTGCTGCATCTCGGCGACCTGCCGACGCAGCTTCAGCAGCAGGGTCTTGAGGCTCGGCGCACCGCCGCGGTCGCCGGCGAGCCAACCCAGCAGGGCAGTGCCCCGGAGGTAACCACCTTGGCCGATCTCGAGCGACAAGCCATTCTGGGGGCTATTCGCACCCTCAACGGCGACAAGCTCCAGGCCGCGAAGCTGCTGGGCATCGGCAAGACCACTCTCTACCGCAAGCTGAAGGAATACGGCATCGCCGACCCGCTGCGGGAAGAGTAACCGGTCCGCACTGGCGCCGGAGGGAATCGCGCCCACAATCCAATGGCGGGAAAAGCCACAGACTGGCGTGGAAATGAAACCTGCCTGCACCGGAAGAACAAGCCCCTGAGCTACAGCAAAATCAGGGATGATGTACCCACAGGCCATGCAGCAAAGTCGACGCGACCAACAGGGAGCGGCGACCCTGAATGAATCCCCTTGGGCACAGTTTCCCTGATTTTGCTCTAAGCGAACGGGGCGCGGAACCGAACGGGATACGGAAAAAGGAGCTGGGAATGAGCATTCTGATTGTGACCGGAGTGGAAGGCGCCCGTAACTGCGCCGCCGTGGTGAGCGCGCAACTGGGCATGGAAGTTGAAGTGGCGGAGGGACGCAAGGCCGCACTGGCCGCGTTGCGCCACCGGGAGTTTGCCGCCGTCGTGGTGGATGAAACCATGGCCGAGTGCGATCCAGCCGCCGCCGAGGCGGTGTGGGAGCGCTCCGGGCTGGCCATTCCTCTGCAGATCAACTTCGCNNCGCGCCGCCCTGCACCGCCGTGAGCGGGAACAAATCCTGGCCCGCCGAGCCGCGGCGGCGGCGATCGAAAACGAACTGAAGACCACGGTCGCCGGGCTGCTTTTGCACTCGCAGTTGGCTCTTTCCGGCGCCGAGGTTCCCTCCAACGTCGCCGACAAGCTTCGTGTGGTGGCCGATCTGGCAGGGAGTCTCCGTCAACAACTAAGCGCTCCGTTGCAGACCCGCGGCGACACGGCCGCCTGACCGCGGTTGGCAAACGATTCTATTGGGTTGCTCGCGCATCGCCGCGGCGCACCGGGGCGGTCTTTGCCCCGGTTGGATCGTCTGAGCGCAATCCTCCACGGGGCGGCTTTGTCTGAAATGTCCTCTTTTCGGGCGAGTTCTTAGGTGAGTCGTCGATTGTTTTGAGCAAGTATTGAATCCCGGACAGCCGGGGCCAACTTCTAAGACAGTCGATTGCTGTTTCTCATTAAAGCGCTATTCAAGAACACTGCCTCTAAGGCAGTGCGCATAAATAAGTACTTCAAAGGAGCCTCTTGCAAAATTCCAT
>PLFY01000143.1:0-12093 GCA_003138365.1 Acidobacteriaceae bacterium | reverse complement strand
GTCGTGCCCTGACACAATCGATAGCCTAAAGGCAATTTTGCAAGAGGCTCAAAGGTGTGGCATTGTGTCAGGGCACGGCTACGGCTGCCCACTCAACGGTTCTGAACGCGGCTCGTACCTTGTTCGTTACCCCTTTGGAATGCCCGCTGTCCGTGAAACCAGATTCCGGCGTGGTCTACTTTTACACCGCCGCGTCAAGCCGCTGCCGCGGCGCCATGTGGTCTATTTTTGCTCCGGCGCTCACAACCGGAAGCGGCGGTTCAGAGAGCGCCCGCCCCATGTAACGCGCCCAAACGCTGGTTTAGATTTGTACATCGCTCCAAGTCAGGGCGAGAAGGAGTTCGCGCGCACGTGGCGGCTGAGTCCGGGAACTCATTTACGGCTTCAGCGATGCAGAAGCGCAACCACCAGAGCGGCCACCGCAACCAGGAGCGCAAGAAGAGCGAGGGCGTAGGCTTTCCGGCCTCCCCTGGCGGGCGCCGCCGAAGAAGTGTTTACGGTGCCTTGCGGCTCTGGAGAAGTGTTTACGGTGCCTTGCGGCTCTGGAGTGGGAGGCTGAACGGCGGAATCCGCGGCAACGAAGACAGCCACCGCAACATCAGCCGAATGACTCACGCTGAGCGCGCCGAATGCGGGCGTGCCGTCGACGGTCATCTGTGGCTTGCCCGATGGGTCGTGAACCACCTCGAGCGATGTCCACTCGGCATTGGCGAGGGCGGGGTTGGCCTTGCGCAGCGCTTCCTTGGCGCACCACTGGCCAGCAAACGTCGCACGAGGAGAAGGCTGGAGCAAAGCGTAGGCGATTTCCCGCGGGGAGAATGTGCTTTTGTAGAAGTCGTGCTCCCAGTAGTCAGAGGCCTCGGGAAGGGCCGCGATGGTTTCGACGTCAATGCCCACATGGACTCCGTGGAGAGCCGCGCCGGGTTGCGCGACGGCGACCGCGAGGGGCTGCAGATCCTGAACTGGGGCCGCTTCCGGGCTGGTTCCGTTCAGGCCGGCAACGCCGAGCAACCGACAAAGATTGCCAAAGGTGGAGGCCTGTGCGGCCTTGGGATTGGAGACGCCCAGCTTGTAACGCAGAGCCCCCTCAAGCCGGACGCGGCCGAGGGAACCCTGAAGAACGCTGCGGAGCACAGTGGCGTCGGTGATCTGCGCCTTGTCTTTGCCGCTAAGGCTAGCGACGAGTTCCTGCAAAACCTCTGCCGTCATGTCTTTTACCATCCGCTCAGGCACAGAGAGCATATGTAGCCCTCGTCCCCGGCAATTTGAATAAGGTGTGCGTCTACGCCGCGTAGCTCCGCAGCGGTGCGGTAGCAGCGGTAGCAGCGCGGGCAGACCAGCTCCGAGCGAACGTCCGGCGCCGTTGTCTCGTAGTGTGCCAGCCGTTCCTTGAGGTCGTTGAGGAAGAGAGCGGCGGTTCGGCCATCGGTGAGCTGATGGTCGAAGGTAAGAGTAAGTGTGTAGAAGCCGTACTGGTTACCCGGCGCGAATTGCTCTCCACCCACGCCCAGGATGGCGCCCTGGGCTTCGCTGATGAGGGGCAGAAAGGACGAGACGCCCAGACCGGAGAGATCGCTGATGGTAAAGGTGGGGTTGGCCATTTGCGCCGGTGTGAGTTTGTCTTCTACGTAGGCGATGGAGAGCTCGTGAAGCATTGCCAGAATGTCGGAGAGCGACCGCTGGTCGCAATCGGGAAGCACGGCGACTTTTAGGCCACGGCTGTCGTCCATGGCAAAGCCGACGTTCACATCCTCATACTGCAGCATGGAGCCTTCGCGGTAGGCTGCGTTGAGCGCGGGGTATTTGCGCAGCAGCCGGCTCACCTCAAAGACGAAGATGCCAGAAGGGTTGCCGCCGCCCAGCTTGGCTTCGAGAATATGGCGCAGACCGCGTGTGAAGCAGGTAACTGAAACGGAACTGGCCACTGCGTTCCCCATGCCGGCGGCGAGGTTGGCGGCCTCGCTGCGCTTTCGCTTCGAGAGAGGCACTTCGCGGCAGGGCTGCGCGATCTTCGCGAGCGGGTAACGCCGCAGCTGAGAAGCAGGTGCAAGGGCGGGCGCTGGAGCAGCAGGCGGATTCAGGTAATTGAGGATGTCCTCTTTGCGCACAACGGACTTGCCAACAAAGGCGGAGGCCGGGATACCGTGCGTCTCCATCATCTTCGCTGCTACCGGTGAACAACGCTGGCGGTATTCAGATGCCTGAGGAAAACCGGGAGCGGCGGCGGCGGGGCCGGAAGATCCGTTCGACGGCCTTGGCGCTGCGGCCGTGGCCACTGGGGCTGAAGGTTGCACTGCCTGAGAAATTGCGATGCCGTTGATCGAGGGCGCCACAGCAGGTTTCGTGACCTCCACAGGGGCATGCGCGGGAGCCGAGGCGACTATATAGCCGATGATCGCGGTAACGGGAATCTCCGCGCCCGGCGGGAACTCCTGGACGAGGTAGCCTGCCTGGGGCGCATGGATCTCGATGTTGGCCTTGCTGGTTTCAACTTCGGCGAGCAGGGCATCGAGTTCCACCTTGTCGCCGTGAGCGGCGAACCACCGGACCAGGGTCACGGTCTCGTCGTTCACGTTGTCGCGTTCGAGCACAATGGGAATGCCTTCCGTCATCGCAGCAGCTCCAGAGTTTCTTCCACTATACGGTCTACACCGGGCAGGAGGCTCAGTTCGAGGGGTTTGGCCGAGGGGATGTGCTGCGGGAGCGAGTGCAGCCTGCGCATCACGAGCGCGCTATCCAATTCGTAGAAAGTCGCCATGAGTTCGGCGGTGACGCCGCAAAAGCCATGCCCTTCCTCAACCAGGAGCAGGCGGCCGCTGCGCTGTACCAGGGGCAGCATGGCCTCTTTCTGCAAGGGGTAGAGCTGCATGGGACACAGTATCTCGGCCACCAGATCGTGCTCCACGAAGAGGCGCTCTACAGCCTTTTCTGCATCGGGGAGCATGCCGCCGTAGCATACGATGGTGACGTCGGGCCGGGCCTCGGCGCGCATGTAGCTTATAGGGAAATCGTGACTGCTGTGGAACCACTTAAAGCCTTCCACCGCGTCGGGCGAAGCCTTTTCTCCGTAGAGAATCTTGTTTTCGACCACCAAGGTGGGCAGCGCGGGAACACCATCCCCGAGCAGGCGATCGTAGACCTCGGCGGGATCGAATCGATGATGCAGTGCGAGCACACGGGTTCCGGGAACGCCTAGCAGGTGCTTTTCGAGCGACTGGCTGTGGGTGGGGCCGTAGCCGCGCTTGCCGCCCATGGGCGTACGCACCACCAGCGGCACTTGCACCTGGCCGGCGTACATAAAGCTGAACTTGGCAGCGTGGTTGACGAACTGATCGCTGGCGAGCATGACGAAATCGCCGAACATGATCTCGACAACAGGACGCATGCCGGCCAGAGCCAGGCCATTGCCCATGCCAGTGATGCCCAGTTCGCTGATGGGCGTATTTCGCACGCGGCTCGGGAAGAGCTGGCTCAGGTCGCGGGTGACCTTAAAGGCACCGCCGTATGGGCCTTCGATATCCTCGCCTATGAGCAAAACGCGATCGTCACGCTCGAGAGCCATGCGCAGGCCCGCGTAGATGCGGTTGACGACGCGCTCGCCGCCTTTGAACTCCGTGGCCTGCCATGTAACCGGGGGCTCGGCGTTATTCTCGTTTTCGATGCTGCCAAAGGGTGAGCTCTCCGCTTCGTCGACGTGAGCGTCAAGGCGCGCCAGAAGATCCGTTTCGATGCGGCTCATGATTTCGGGCTGCTGCAACTCTGCCAGATGCAGGAAATCGCGCTGGCGATAGGACTCCACCTCGGCGGGATCGCGATTGTCATCGCTCTTGGAGTGCGCCATGAGACGGTAGGTGTCGACGCGGAGGAAGAGGGGGCGCGACTCGCCACGGACGTAGTCGACCGCCTCTCGCACGGTCTCGATGAGGTTTGCGGGGTCCCAGCTATCGGCGCGGAGGGTGCGGATGCCGAAGGCCTCGGCGCGTGCCTCGATAGAGCCGCTTAACGTCTGTGCCTGGGAAGTGCTTTGCGCGTAAAGATTATTTTCGAGCAGCACCAGGAGGGGTAGACTCCAGATGGAGGCGAGATTCAAGCTCTCATAGAGAGCACCCTCGCCCAGCGTACCATCGCCTATGCAGACCACGGAGATGTCGTCCGAGCCGCGGAGCTTCTTGGCGAGGGCGATCCCGGCGGCGACGGGAACGATCCCGCCCTGGATACCGTTGCTGAAGACATTGCCGTGGCAGATATGCTGGCTGCCGCCGCGTCCGCGGCATATGCCGGCTTCGCGTCCCATGATCTCGGCGAAGAGGCCCGTGTAGTTGCCGGTGCGGGCCAGGTAATGGCCGTGGCAGCGATGATTGCTGAAGAGAGTATCACCCGGGCGGAGATGCTCAGCAAGGGCTACACCGGTCCACTCCTGTCCGATGCAGGTGTGGACGGTTCCAAAGAGTCGGCCCTCGCTGAACAGCTTAAGAAGGCGCTCCTCAAAGAGACGAATCCCGAGCGCCTTTTCAAGAAGGCGCTCCTCGGGTAGGGCGCGGTTGCCTAGGACTCGCGGCACAATAATGAGTTCCTCTGCTTCGCGTTTGGACATCGTTCACCTCGTGTCTATTATATATAGAAGCCAGATACAGGCGTGGCCAATGGACTGCCTCTTCTCGCAGGTTAGCTAACTCTATTGACTCCTGCATAAATAGTGCAATAAAAGGCATTGAGGTTCATAGTACCTATGCCCAGACTGAAGGGAAGCGCCGATCTTCTGGAGGACCGGCGTAGGCGCGCATTGGCTTTGCTGGATGCGGGCCACTCTCCAGGAAAGCTGGGCGGCTGCATCGCCCAGTCCGAGCTGTTCTTTTCCTTGCGCTAAATCATGGCATTCTTTATGCAGACCTCAATAAAGCCCGCGTTGACTCTGCTGTATTTACGGCACGACTGAAGTCGTGCCCTGACACGATCAGGAGCCGCAATCGAGGAAGCAGTTATTTATGCACAATGCCTAAGCATCAATGCACTTGTAAGACGCCACCCCAGGGCCGCGGCGAGCGGACTCGGGGGGGGGTATATGATTAACCCAGAAACGAGAGATTCATATGAGTGCTGCGAAGAAACTCAATGCAGCAGTAATGGTGATTGGGAGTGTGTTGTTAGTTCCCGTGATTGCTCAAACCCAAGTTGCTCCACTTGCTCTTCCAGCGCAATCTCCGTCGCTCACAACTCCACGAAGCAACAATCCCCGCACACTCATTCCCAATTCAACTCATCCAAATGCAAGAGCGATATACGACGCCGGCCCCTTGGATGGCGAAACGTCCCTAGAGCGGATGATTCTGGTGCTTGGCGCAAGCCCTGACCGGGAGCATCGGGCGCGGACGTTTGTGGATAGCCAGCAGACCAAAGACTCGCCGGATTATCATCACTGGATTACGCCGGAGGAGTTCGGTCAAGAATTCGGGCCATCGCTGCGGGATATCCAACAAGTTACAGACTGGTTGCAACAACAAGGATTCGCGGTAAATGGGGTGGCCAGGGGCAGAAGGTGGATCGAGTTTTCCGGAACATCGGCGCAGGTGGAGTCGGCGTTCCAGACGCAGATGCGTCATTATCAGGTGGATGGCGAACTGCACACGGCGAATGCTACGGACATCAGCATTCCCGCGGAGTTGTCACCGATCGTGAGGGGGGTGGTTTCGCTCCACGATTTCTACAGCAAGCCGGCCATGATCCCTTCCGACAGGAAAGCTACAGCAAAGCTCGTTGCAGGAAAGCCTCTGATGGCTTTGGGAGGCGATCTCTATGCGCTCTCTCCACCCGATCTTGCAACGATTTACGACCTCAATCCCTTGTACAACGGTGTGGCGCCGTCTCCGAAGACGACGCCCCTGGATGGGACTGGCCAGACGATTGCGATCGTTGCTGAAGGCTGGATTAACACGCTGGCCGCCAACGGCATCGACGACGTAGCCGACTTCAGGCAAGTATTCTCGCTGCCCACCAACCCGCCCAACATCATCGTCAACGGGCCCCCGCCGACAACGGGCGGAGCGGATATCGAAGCCACTCTTGACGTGGAATGGTCGGGCGCCGTGGCTCCCAAAGCCACGATCGACGTGGTAGTCAGTGCGGGAACTGCTACCACCGATCCGGTCGATCTTTCGGTGATTTATATCGTGGATAACAACCTGGCCCCGATCATGAACCTGAGCTTTTCAGAGTGCGAGCAGGACCTTGGGAGCGCGGGAAACGAGTTTTGGAATTCGCAATTTGAGCAGGCAGCGGCGCAGGGTATCAGCGTCTTTGTCGCCTCCGGCGATTGGGGCGCGGCGGGCTGCGCGCCTGACACTGGAACAGGCGTAGGCGGAACTGAACTCGCGGTGAACGGTCTGAGTTCAACTCCGTTCAACACCTCCGTGGGAGGGACGGAGCTCAATGAAACGGTCAATGGCGGAGCGGATGCGACGTTCTGGAATCCTGCAACGGATCTTGCAATTGGCTACATCCCGGAGATGGTTTGGAACGACTGCGTCACCAAATGCAACTATGCGGGAGGGGGCGGGATCAGCACCATCTATCCGGTTCCGAGCTGGCAGACACTCCCCATCCTGGGGTTGACGGGAGCAAAATTTGCGAACCGCGTCTTGCCCGATATCTCGATGCCGGCCGCCGAGAGCCATGACCCATACGTATTCTGCTTTAGCCCACACCCCTATATTCCGGATTGCGAGGTGAGTGGCGGGGTGGTGTCGTTCAACAGCTTTGGCGGAGGAACCTCATTTGCGTCGCCTGTGTTGGCCGGGGTGATGGCTTTGATCGACCAAGCGACCAACAGCCGGCAGGGACTGGCCAATGATGAGTTTTATCCCCTGGCTGCCGCAGAGAGCGCCACTTATCCTGCCTGTAACTCGAGCAACCAGACCAGCCCCGCCACACGGCCGGGTCCGCAATGTGTATTCAACGATGTGACAGCCGGAGACAATGGAGTTCCCGGTAACGATACGCTTAGCTTCGTACCGCCCGGCGACGTGGCCGGACAGCTTGGGTACAACGCGGTTCCGGGATATGACCCAGCGACAGGGCTGGGGTCGATCGACGCCGCAAAATTGGTGAACGCGTGGACGGTTGGAGCCGCGGCATTCAACGGATCTTCGACCACGCTCTCTGCTTCCTTCAATGGCGCCACGCTGCCGTCGAACGCCGTGAGCATTGTGCATGGCCAGCCAGTTTCCGTCAGCGTCTCGGTAGGGGCGCTGAGCGCGAACAAATCGCAAACTCCCAGCACGGAAATATCTCTGCTCGCGCAGGGCGGCAATCTCTCTTCCAATGTCGGAGTTCAGTCTGCGCCGATCAGCGGGAGCGGGGGGACGGCGAGCACGGGAGTCCTCAGCGTGAAAGACCTGCCCGCGGGCACGAACTATAACCTCTACGCCTATTTCCCGGGGGACGGCGTCTTTGCCGGCAGCACATCGAATACCGTCGCGCTGAGCGTTGCGGCGGAGAACACCACGACGACCCTGCAATCCGGAATTCTGGTTGGCGGCGCTTTCACGCCAGGGACTTCCCTGGACTATGGCGACCCATCGAACGCGTTTGCATTCAACGCCAATGTCGCGGGTGTGTCGCAGCTTCTTCCCACTACCGGAACGGTTACGTTCACGGACAATGGCAATTTACTCGGAACCGTGAAACTCGGACCCGAGCCTGGAGGCATTGCTCAATATATCGACGGTGTCACAACCAGCAGCTGTTTGCCGCTGGGACAGCATGTCATTGCCGCGACCTACGGCGGCGACGGCGGCGTTCCCCCAAGTTACCTCGGGAGTGCGAGCAACAGCGTGACTGTGACTGTCACCAAGGGCAACCCTCAACTGGTGTCGGTCCGCGCGCCGTCTACCGCAGTCGCCGGTCAGCCGGTCAACCTGAACACCTTCCTGTTCTTTAACGAAAGCGCCGTCGCTCCGACCGGCACCATCCAATTTCTGGATGGCGCCACGCCCCTGGGATCGCCCGTGGCCTTGGCCGCCGGGGCAAATGCCGCGACCGTGGCCACTTTCAATGTCGACGGCACGCATACCCTCACCGCACAGTATTCCGGCGACTCCAATTACAATCCTGTCACCTCCCCGGCAACTACCCTGACGATCACGCCGCCATTTTCATTGACGGGGACCACTACGAGCCAAACGATCCAGGGCGGGCAGACGGCCACGTACAATTTGACGCTCACTGCGTCAAGCTTCGCGGGAGTCGTGAGCTTGACTTGCACGTCGGCGAATGCTCCCGCAGGAGCGGTGTGCAGCCTGCCGGCTTCTGAGACGCTGACTTCATCGACGACTTCCGTGCCCCTCGCTGTAACAATTACCACCACGGCGATAGCACAGTCGCAGGCGCCGCCTTTTTCCGGCGGAACTCTGCCGTTGAGTTATGCCGCATTGATTGCGTTGATTTTCTGCGGAAAGAGAAAGAATGCGAGAAGGCTGCTATTGGCGCTGGCTGCTTTAGCGGTCTTCGCAATGAGCGCCTGCGGCGGCGGCGGCACTCAATCTGTGGTTCAGCCGCCCATTTCAGCCACGTTCACCATCACAGCGACAAGCGGCTCACAGAGTGCGAGCCTTCCGCTGACTCTCGTGATTAATCCCTGAGTCCGCATTGATCCCGCGGGATTTGACAGCCGCTTCGATAAGTCGAACCCTCGCTGTCAGCCCGTTCCCTCCGTATCTCCGCAATGCGGAAGTTACCCTCGTAAATCCCGGTAATGAACTCGTTTGCATCGAGCTTTTGCCGGGCGCGGCACGTTTGCAATGCGCCCCATGGCTTAAGCTGAAGTGAACATGAAAGATTCGGCCGTTCTGCTCATCGACTGCCCGGACCGCAAGGGTCTTGTGGCGCGCGTCTCCTCGCTGCTCTATGAGCGAGGCGCCAACATCCTGCACGCCGACCAGCACCAGGATCACGATCTTGGTCTCTTCTTCATGCGCGTCGAGTGGGCGCTCGCTGGCACGGCGGAGAATCAGGCTGGCCCGGAACAGAGTCCAGCCGGGTTGGCGATGGGCCAGGGAACCAAGCCGGAACGCTTCGATCTGGAAGGTTTCCGCGCCGCCTTCGCCCCCCTCGCCGCCGAGCTTGGCATGCGCTGGAAGTTGACCTCCAGCGGACGCCTGCCCCGCGTGGCGCTGTTCTGCTCCCAGTATCTGCACTGCATGGCCGATCTGCTGCATCGCTGGCGCACCGGCGAGCTGCTGTGCGAGATCCCGATCATCGTCTCCAATCATCGCGACGTGGAAAAGCTCGCCGCCTTCTACGGGATTCCCTTCGAGCACGTTGAGGTTACGGCGGACAGGCGCGGAGCGGCCCAAGCGAGGCACCTGGAACTACTTTTGTCGCATGGGGTTGATCTGGTAGTTCTGGCCCGCTACATGCAGATTCTCTCTCCCGCCTTTGTTGCCCGCTACCCGGCGGCAATTATCAATGTCCATCACTCGTTCCTGCCTGCATTTACCGGGGCCAAGCCCTACCACGCGGCGCACGCGCGGGGGGTAAAGCTGATCGGGGCCACCAGCCACTATGTCACCGATCTTCTCGACGACGGCCCCATCATCGAGCAGGATGTGGCCCGCATCTCGCACCGCGATCAGGTGGAAGATCTGGTGGCAAGAGGCCGCGACCTCGAGCGCATCGTCCTCTCCCGTGCGGTGCGCTGGCACCTGGACCGCCGGATTCTTTGCTATGGGAACAAGACGGTGGTCTTCGATTGAAAAGCAGGGACTAGGGAATAGGGACCAGGGAACAGTTTGAGTTGCAACAGCCGGTCCGGTACCTCAAGAACTGGCTTTGTGTCAGGGCACGACCGGGGTACCCTCTGGGTCGCGTGCCGTCAAGGGCCATAAAACCTGGGCTTCAGCCCTGGAGAGACGGCGACCATCCACGCCGCTTCCTCAGCTACGCAAACAAGACCGTCGCTTTCAATTGAGAACAGCAGAGAATAGGGAACAGATGGCCAGCGAACGGACTAGCCGGCAGCCGGATCGGTGTTCGCTAGGGCGTTCAGCAGGACCAATCGCAAGAGGAGCAGCTTGAGGATCGCAGGGAAATCCTGCTCAGTCGTTGTGTGAATGGCAAGATGGTTCACCACCACACCCAGAGGTTTACGGTCGAAGCTGGCAGCTCTCCGCCTGTATGATGTTCGACTATCGCGCTACGCAAGCGTCTGGTAGCGGATGACGCGCCTCGCGCCCAAACCTATCAGCCACGCCGCGGCGGCGAGAAAGACCGTGTTGCTGATGCGCATCCACAGCAGTCCGCCGACCAGCGGCCTTGCAGTAAACGCGTGAATGCCGTAAACCAGCGCGCCGCCCGCCGCCAGGCTCAGGGCATGCAGCGCGCTCCATCCGGTTTGTCGCGAAAAGAGCGTGACCAGGAAGAGAAAGACCGCGTCGATCGCCAGCAACGCACCCACCGCAGCCCAGCCCCACTTCGGCGGCGTATTCATAACGCCCATGCCCAGCACGAACGCAACGGCTCCTGTAATCCATGGGCTCGGCGCCATACCGCCGGCCATGCGCGATCTCCGCGCCGGAATCAGAAATGCACACACCATCAGCAACACGCTCAGTACCGCCGCGCCGAGAAGCTGTGCATGGGATGCGACGAAATGATTCTGCTTGAAGCCGATGGCGAAGCTCGCGGCTGAACCAAGCACAAACACTAGAGCGACGACCGAATCACCAACCCGCCCCAGCCACGGCGCTTCAGCCTCGGCAGGAAATAGCGCCTCCACCAGCGCAATCGAAACGCCCATGCTCCAGAACGTGTGAAGGTTGAACATGAACAACGTCCACCACCCTCCGATACCCAACGCCGGAATATAGGCAGGGTAAAGCAGGTGCCAGTGCTTCTGCATATAGTCAGGATTGAAGAGCGACTGCGACACCAAGCCTTCTCCGATCAACGTGTAGGCAGCGCCCAGCATCAGCATCGTGGGCCAGCCACGACCCGTTCGACGCGCTGTCTCGCGAATCAATACCGCCCCGCCGCCATATGCCGGCGCCAATACGATCAGTGCCGTCAGTAGCTTTAGCGGCAGATCTCCCAGCAGATACTCCGCCACAAGCGGAGCCACAAAGAACAGCGTAATCATCGCGAAGAAATTTCTCTTGGGCGCGACCATCGTCCTCTCCTCGATCTAAGTGGAATGCAGGAAGCCGTGATTAGCCGTGCCGCAGGCAGGCTTGAATCGCCTGATGAAAGAAGGACCAATACTCAGGTTTGGGCATACTCGCCCTGAGCCTTTCGGCCCTCTCATCATCCGGCCAATGGCTCTGGTCGTCATGCAGCCGCCGCCATCCCTCGGCAATTTCCGGATCTCCGAGCGTGAACTCGTCGCCCAGGCGCATCCAGCGTGCCACCAGCGTCCGGGCTTCGGCGCTGTCTGGCGGCACTTCTCGATCAAGCGCGCTCTGAAGATCGGCGAACAAAGCCTTCCACTGATCACCGATCTTCACCCATTGTTCAGGCGTCATGGCTGCCAGCCGCTCCCGAAGCGCTTCAACGGCCTTCGGACTGTAGTACTTCTCCGTCCAGTCTGTGGCTTCTTGCATTTGTATCTCCTTCAGGATGGTCTGGTAGAGGAGCCACTCGGGTTCCGCCCCCTCGGTCTCCGCAACGTCCTGTGCGCGCCGCTGTGCATGTTCAATGGCCCGCAGGACGCGATCCAGGCCGTCGCGCCGCTCGCCAAGCGCCGCCCGCTGCCGCGCAAGGGTGACCGTCAGCGGTTCTGCGCTATGGCCGACCGAGGCATTCAGCAGCGCGGCGATCTCGCGCAACGAAAGCCCCAGGTACCGCAGCGCGAGAACCCGCTCCAGGCGGCCGAGATCCTCGTGGCAGTAGAGGCGGTAGCCGCGCTCCGAACGATGCGCGGGCGATAGCAGCTTGAGCCGGTCGTAGTGATGCAGTGCCCGTACAGTAACGCCGGCAAGTTTTGCGAACTCTTGGATGCGGAAGGTGCTCATGGGTCTCACCTTGGATATCTTTGACCCTGACGTAAGGGCAGGGTCAAGCGGATTCGAAGATTAGTAATGAGAAGTCTTTGGGCTGTATCTG
>PLFY01000129.1:12549-19798 GCA_003138365.1 Acidobacteriaceae bacterium | reverse complement strand
GCAGTTAGCGAGCCTCTGATTAAGTCGATGTTTTGAAAGGGCACGACTTTAGTCGTGCCGCAAATGCAACAAAACAAACGTCGGGCTTTAGCCCCTGAGGCATGCCTCTACGAATTCAACCCATTCACGGGCATCGGTAAACGATGCTATTTGCGGCGGACACCACTAGAATCAACTGAGTGACCGGCGAACCCAAATTCAGTTTCTCGCAGCGTCTGATCCTGGCCGTGGTTCCGCGCCTGGTGTGGGCGTTGTTGTGGATCGTCAGCCGCACCTGGCGCTTCGAGGTGATTGCCCCAGACGGCGTCATTCCCGTTATCTTCGGCGAAAAGGCGGGCCCGGAGATTTACTGCTTCTGGCACCAGTGCGTGCTGCCTTGCACCGTTTATTTCCGCCGCACCCACGCCACCATTCTCATCAGCCGCAGCTTTGACGGCGAATTGATCACGCGCATCCTCGAGATGTTTGGCTTCCATGCCACACGAGGTTCCAGCTCACGCGGCGCGCGCGAGGGCCTGCTGGGGCTAAAGCAAGTCATCGAGAGCGGCGCCCCGGCCATCTTTACCGCCGACGGTCCCCGCGGACCCATCTATCGCACCAAGATGGGCCCCATCAAGCTCGCGCAAATGACCGGCGCGCCCATCGGCTGCTTCCATCTTGAACCCGAGCACGCCTGGACCATGCGTTCCTGGGATAGGTTTTTGGTGCCCAGGCCCTTCACGCGGATTGTAGTCAGTTGGGGGCCATGGACGCGGCTTCCCTCCAATCTCTCTCCCGAAGAATTTGAACCCAAGCGTGAAGAGTTGAATGCGGCCATTGAATACGCGCGCCTGCGAGCCCTGGATCACTTCAAGAAGGCCCATTTCAAAAAAGCCCACGTCAAGAAGGCTTCAGAATGACTGGCCTTCGCGTTGCCGACTTCGACTTCGACCTGCCTGCGGAGTTGATCGCGCAGCAGCCTCCGCCCGAGCGCGGCCTCAGCCGCATGTTGGTGATGGATCGCGCGACCGGAGCTTTGCGCGATGCGAACTTTGCCGAATTCACCGCGCAGCTAAAGCCGGGCGACTTGCTCGTACTCAACGACACGCGTGTGATTCCCGCGCGGCTTTATGCACGGCGAACTCTGCGCCGCGAGCGCGAAAAGCCAACTGGGCAGATCGAAGTGATGCTGACCGAGCCGGCCGCACCACAACTGCCCCGTGCCCCATCCTTTCCGCTTCTTCTTGCGGAAAGGGTGGGAAACCACGAACCCCATCCGGCGTCTGGCGAAAACCTATGGCGCGCTCTCGTCCGTCCAGGCAGAAAGGTAGCCATCAGCGAGATTCTCGTCTTTCCTTCACCCTCCGGCGCAATCGAGCTTGAAGCTGAGGTGTTGGAGCGCGGGGAGTTTGGTGAACGCCTGTTGCGCTTCAAGCCGGTGGAGGATTTCTTTGCCGTGCTGGAGCGCATCGGCCACATCCCGCTGCCGCCTTACATCCATCGCGACGACGTGATGAATGATCGCGAGCGCTACCAAACGGTCTTTTCGCGCGAACGCGGCTCCGTGGCCGCGCCCACGGCGGGTCTGCACTTTACGCCCCACACTCTGATTGAGCTGGCCGCCAGGGGCGTCGAGATTGCGCGTGTCACTTTGCACGTGGGCCTCGGCACCTTTGCGCCTCTCCGCGTCGAGAGTCTGGACCAGGTCCGCCTCCATCGCGAGCGCTACACGCTCCCCGCGGACACAGCGGAGGCCGTGAATCGAGCCGTCCGCGAAGGCCGCCGCATTGTGGCCGTCGGCACCACGGTGGTGCGCACGCTGGAGCACTGCGCGCTTCAGGCGGCTGGCCATGAACTCAAGCCTCACTCCGGCGTAACGGAAATCTTCATCTCGCCCGGCTTTGAGTTTCGCCGGGTGGGCGCGCTGCTCACCAACTTTCATCTGCCCCAGTCGAGCCTGCTGATGCTGGTCAGCGCCTTTGCCGGCCGTGAGCCGGTACTGGCCGCCTACAGCCACGCGGTCCAGCAGCAGTACCGCTTCTTCAGCTACGGCGACTGCATGTTTCTGTCCTGACGCAGAGCGCAGTGCAACCCTGATCTCTGATCTCTGACCCCTGATCCCTGTTCCTGATAAACTCGGTCTCGTGCCCGATCAACCCAAGCCGCCCGTCTTTCTGCTCGACACCATGTCGTTCATCTTTCGCGCCTATCATGCCATGCAGCGCAGCCGCCCCATGTCCACGCGCGGCGGCCTGCCCACGGCGGCCATCTACGTTTTCGTCAACATGATCAAGAAGCTGCGCCAGGATTTTGCGCCGCTTTACTTTGCCGCGGTCTTCGACGTCAGCGGCGAAGTCTTTCGCGACGCGCGCGCCCGTTCCATGGCCCCGCTGCGCAAATGGAACGGCAAGACGCAGAGTTTCGATGAGGTCAGCTACGAGGGCTACAAGGCCAATCGCGCATCCATGCCCGAGGATCTGCGCCGCCAGATCCCCTATATTCGCCGCGCTTTGGAGGCATTGCACATTCCCATCCTGGAAGCCGAGGGCTTTGAGGCCGACGATGTGATCGGCACGCTCGCCCGGCAGGCCGCCGAGCAGCAGCATGAGGTCTTCATCGTCTCCGGCGACAAGGACATGATGCAGTTGGTCACGCCCCAGGTAAAGATCCTCAACCCGCAGAAAGACAACCTTGTCCTGGACCCAGCCAAAGTGATGGAGACCCTGGGCGTTCCTCCGGAGAAGGTCGTCGATGTGATGGCCCTGCGCGGTGATGCGGTCGATAACATTCCCGGCGCGCCGGGCATCGGCGACAAGGGCAGCGTCGAGTTGATCCTTGAATTTGGCTCTGTGGAAGCGGTGCTCGATCGGGCCGCGGAGGTCAAGCGCAAGAGCTACCGCGAGTCGCTGGAGCAAAACCGCGACGCTGTGCTGCTGTCGAAGGAACTGGTCACCATCGACTCTCATGTCCCGCTGGAGTTGGATCTTGCGCTGATGCAGACCCAACCGCCGGACATCGAGGCTTGCCGCGACCTTTTCACCGAGCTTGAGTTTACGTCGATGTTGCGCGAGCTTGCTCCTTCTGANNTTCTACGCCGCGGCGCGGATCGATGGATTTGCTTTTGCGCTCGATGCAAAGGCGCCCGTGCCGGAGCCTGAAGACGAAACGCCGCAAACGATGTCGCTGCTGGATCTGGCGGAGGCTGCCGAGGCTGCGCAGAAGCCGGCCAGCTTCAGTGTGGGCGTCTGCGCGGAGCCTGCCACGGCGCTCCGGCTGCCGTTGACCCCGGAGCTGCGCGCACTGCTTGAAGATGCCGCCGTGCCCAAGCGGACGCACGATTGGAAGTCGGCGCTGCATTTGCTCGTCGCGCAGGGCATTGAACTTCGCGGCGCGGTGGACGACACCATGCTGCTCTCCTACGCGCTCAATCCAACCCACTCCACGCAGTCGCTGGCCGATGTGGCGGCGCGCCATGGGCAGCCGGCGCCCTCTTCGCTGGCGGCTGGCGCGGCGGCCATTCATGCGCTGGTTCCGGCCCTTCGAGCAGAGGTGGAAACGGCAGGAGTCGAGCGCGTTTACAAGCAGATCGACCTGCCGCTGGCGCCGGTTCTCTTCCGCATGGAAATGGCTGGAGTACGCATCGATATCAGCGTTCTAAACGGCCTTTCTGCGCGATTCAGCCTCGAGCTTGAGCGGGTGGGCGAGCGCATCTTTGAGCTGGCGGGGCGGCGGTTCAACGTCAACTCGCCCAAGCAGCTCGGCGAGGTGCTGTTTACCCATCTGGGTTTGCCCGCGCCGGCCAGCCGGGGGAAGGGCAAGGCTGTTTCCACCGCTCAGGATGTGCTGGAACAACTGGCGGAGCAGAACGAAGTCCCCAGGCTGGTGCTCGAATTCCGCCACCTGTCCAAGCTCAAGTCAAACTATATAGACGCTTTACCGCTGTTGGCCGATTCCGAGTCGCGGGTGCATACAACGTTCCAGGCGGCGGCAACGGCGACAGGAAGGCTGTCGTCGGTGAACCCGAATCTGCAGAACATTCCCATCCGCACCGAGTTGGGCAGGGAGATTCGGGCCGCATTTACTGCTGCGCCGGGGACACAACTGCTCTCTGCCGACTACTCNNGAAAACATTGATATTCATACACTTACGGCTAGTGAAGTCTTTGGCGTTCCAGCCGAGACCATGGACAAGGTGACGCGTGGACGGGCGAAGGCGGTCAATTTTGGCATCGTTTACGGGATTTCGGCATTCGGCCTTGCCGCGCAACTGGGCATTCCTCAGGCTGAGGCCAGGGCTTATATCGAACGGTATTTTGCCCGCTACGCAGGCGTTAAAGCATTCATAGAACGGACATTGGAGCAGACGCGCAAGGAGGGTTCGGTGCGCACGCTCTTTGGCCGGGTGCGGCCCATTCCGGACATCGAGAGCCGCAACCCGAACCAGCGCGGATTCGCCGAGCGGACGGCCATCAACACCCCGCTGCAAGGCACCGCCGCCGACCTGATCAAGCTGGCCATGATCGCCATCGACCGCAAGCTGACCGAGCGCAACCTCAAGACGCGCATGGTCTTGCAGGTGCACGATGAGCTGCTCTTCGAGGTTCCCACGGAGGAGACTGCCGAGATTCAAGCCCTGGTGCTTGCGGAGATGGAGGGCGTGGTCAAGCTGAACGTCCCGCTGGTGGCCGACCTGGGCTTCGGGCAGAACTGGAGAGATCTTTAGCAGAGATCGGGGAATAGGGTTACTGGTCGCAAGGTCTTTGACCGTATGAAAATATTCCTTTTGGAAATGTAGCGCCGGCCTCCTGTCCGGCTGTAGCGTGGACCTCATGGTCCACGCTCACTCCACGCCTTCAGTAGAACTGCTCTAAACCAGCTTGGCGTCCAGCGATATTTCCGTGTTATTGGCAAAGAGTTTTGAAATAGGGCATCCGCCTTTGGCGTCGGCCGCGGCCTTGTCAAANNTTTGAAAAGGCACGACTTCAGTCGTGCCATAAATGGCGCAAAACGAGCCGGGCTTTAGCCCCTGGGGGGAAGTCTCTTCTGCGAATTCCGCCCATTTGCGAGCATCGGTAAAGGACTCTATTTGCGGTGGCCTATGCTGGGTGCCCAGATCCGGGTTTTCTGGCCGGGGAGTCCATCTCAAGGGACTCGACATCCATAAACCGTAGCGTTACACTTAATAGATGATTAAGTCGTTCCGTCATGCCGGACTTGAGAANNCTCAACGAAGCAAGGGAGCCGTCCGATATGGCTGCACCTCCATCGTGGGGATTGCATCGGCTGCATGGCAGCGAGCGGCATTGGTCGATTCAGGTAAACGGCAATTATCGTTTAACCTTCACCTTTGACCGCGAAGACGTAATCTTGCTGGATTATCGGGATTACCACTAAGGAGACGATATGCCCACGGAAATGTACAATCCGGCGCATCCGGGCCAAGTGCTTCAAGAATACCTGGAAGGGATGAACATTACTCGCGTAGCGAAGCATCTTCACGTTTCGCGCGTAACTCTTTCTAGGATTCTCAATTGCCATGCAGGCATTTCCGCGGAGATGTCGTTACGCCTGTCGGCAGCGTTAGGAACGCATCCCAGCTTCTGGCACGATATGCAATCTTCGTATGAATTTGCACAAGCAAAGCGAAAGAAACTCCCGAACATTGCACCATTCAATAAAGCCGCATAGGCAGATTGTGCCGCACAGGATCTACGATCAATGGAGACCTCAGATGCAGGACGCAGACGATGAAATGGTCCTGGAGACGGCGATCAACGGGCGTGCCGATGCGATAGCGACGCACAACCTGGGGGATTTTGTTCCCGCCGCGTCAAGATTCGGCCTGCGCGTTGCAAGCCCGGCAACCATGATGAAGGAGATGCTGACATGAGCAGATCAATGTACCCTGTGAAGCTGCCTCCGTCCATAGGCAATGCGGCTCGGAAGCTTGCGGAAGAAGATGGCGTGTCACTCAGCCAGTGGGTCTCCGTTGCCGTTGCTCAAAAAATCAGTTTCGTGGAAACCGCCGAGGCGTTCTTCAAGCGGAGATCCCAGGGGGCGGATCAAGTGGATTTTCTTGAGATTCTGCGGAATGCTCCAGACCGGCCGCCTGAACCTGGGGATGAGCTGGAATCGGCTTAAACAGCATTCTTTCCGGTGGTCCTGCGTCGGCGTGCCCATCCCTCGGCGCGTTCTGAGACAACGTTCAATTAATGAGAATCCAGACAAAGCAGAATGCCTGCTCGTTGTCCTGAGCAGGCATTTTGTTTTTTGAGGGAGTAGTTTTGCTCTTCCGGGCCAGAGATCAGATCTCCAGGATGACAGGCATGATCATGGGCCGCCGCCCAGTGGTTTTCTGGATCAGGCGCTTCAACTCGGCGCGGACCTTTTCTTTCACCATGCCGTAGTCGGACTTCTGTTCGACGCTCAGGCCGTCGAGGGTCTTGAGCACCAACTCGCGTGCTTGGTCGGTGATATCCGCCCCGCCAAAGCCGCGCATGATGACTTCAGGCTGCTGTTCCACCTTGCCGGTGCGCTTGTTGATGGCCAGGACGGCAAGGACGATGCCGTCTTCAGAGAGGATGCGACGGTCTTTGATGACCAGGTCTTCGACCACGTCGATCGATGAGCCGGAGTCGATGAGGATGCGGCCGGAGGTGACCTTGTCCTTCTTGCGGGCGTCGTTCTTGTCGAGTTCCAGCACGTCGCCGTCTTCAATCACGATGGCGTGCTCGACTGCGCCCGTCTCCATGGCCACCTTGGCGTGCTTTTGCAGGTTGCGGTAGTCGCCGTGGACGGGGATGAAGAACTTGGGCCGGACCAGGTTGATAAGCAGGCGCTGCTCTTCCTGCGCGCCGTGGCCGCTGACGTGGATGAGGCCGTTGGCGCCGTCGTCGCAGATGACGTTGGCGTCGCGCCGGCAGAGATGGTCGATGACCCGGAAGATGCTCTTCTCGTTGCCGGGAATGATGCGGGAACTGAGAATTACGGTGTCGCCGGCGTCGATGTGCGCGTGACGGTGATTGTCCACCGCGGCGCGGCTGAGGGCGCTCATCGGTTCGCCCTGGGTGCCGCTGATGAGGATCATCAGTTGGCTGGGCGCGAAGTCCCGCATCTGGCCGGGATTGATGACCAGGCCCTGGGGAATCTCGATGTAACCCAGGTCCTGCGCAATCTCAGTGCTCTCCATCATGGAGCGGCCGACGATGGCCACCTTGCGGCCATGCTTGCGCGCCAGCTCGAGGGCGATGCGGATGCGGTAGATCGACGA
>PLFY01000129.1:569-12529 GCA_003138365.1 Acidobacteriaceae bacterium | reverse complement strand
AAGGTGTGCAGGTCAAACGCCTTGTCGTCGAGCGGCGAGAGGTCGATCTTGAAGTCGCCGGTATGGATGACGACGCCGACCGGGGTTTCCACCGCCAGAGCCACGCAGTCCACCAGCGAGTGGGTGACGCGAATGGGCTCGATGGTGAAAGGGCCGATGGCGAACTTTTCTTTCGGCGTAATCTCGATGAGCGTGGTTTCGTCCAGCAGGTGATGCTCTTCGAGCTTGCCCTCGACGTAGGCCAGGGTGAACTCGGTGGCGTAGACGGGAACCTTGAGCTCGCTGAGGATCCAAGGCAGCCCGCCGATGTGGTCCTCGTGGCCGTGGGTGAGGATGATGGCGCGGACATGCGCCTTGTTTTCAATGAGGTAAGTGATATCGGGGACGACAATATCCACGCCTAGCAATTCCGTCTCGGGGAACATCAGCCCTGCGTCGATCACGATAATGTCGTCTTCCCAACGCAGCGCGAGGCAGTTCATGCCGAACTCGCCCAGCCCGCCCAGAGGAATGATTTTCAGTTTTTTTGTTTGCATCTGTCTGATTCGATGGTAGCACCTGAGGGGACAGAGATCAGGGATCGGAGATCGGGAAACAGGGAACAGAAATCGTCGGGTCAATGCGCGGGCGGAGCGGCGGGGTCGGGTCCGGTCTACTCGCCGGGGAAGCGGACTCCGAGAGCGGTGCGCGCGGCTTCAAGCAGGCGGGCCATGCCAAGCGACAACGTGTGGGTGATGACAGGGCTCTCGCGCTTGCCCTCGCGAAGCAGCGTGCAGAAGTGAGCGGTTTCGTAGTTGAATCCACCGGCGATGAAAGGCTCGTGGATTTCGACGATGCGTTTGTCGTTGTAACGGACGGTGGCGCGGGTGGGGTTCCACCAGTTTTCGTGGATGGTGGCGTAGCCGAGCGGTCCGCAGAGCAAGGCATCGCCACGGCTGAGCAGGTCGAGACCGGTGTGGAGCTGGGCCATGCCGTGTTCATGCTCGGTCTGGAAGAGTGCGAACGCGTCGACCCCGGCGGTGTTCAGGCGGCCCATGGTCTGCACGCGTTTCAAATCGCCCAGCCAGTCAAGCGCAAGAAACGCTTCGTAGGGGCCAATGCCCATGATGCTGCCGCCACCGAGCGAGGGGAAGTGGAGGGGGTAGTCGGGAGGCAGTGTGGCATCGGCATGGCCTGCGCGGACGAATCCGGCAGGGCCGATGGGGTCGGTCTTGAGATGCTCGCGGAGGCGCTGGTAGAGGGGAAAGAAGGGCGGCTTCATGGCTTCCATGAAGAGCCGGTCGTGGCGGCGGGCGGTGGCAAGGACTTCGACCAGTTGGCGCTCGTTGAGCGTGGCCGGCTTTTCGCAGAGCACATGTTTGCCGGCGGCGAGTGCCTTCAAGCAGATTTCCGCGTGGCTGTCGGGATGGGTAGCGACATAGACAGCGTCGATTTCGGCGGCCAGCAGGTCTTCAAGTGAGTTAGGCGCTTGCGGCACGCCAAACCTGGCGGCAAAGGCCTGGGTACGTTCGCGGTTGCGGCCCCAGACGGCGTTGAGCGTGGCGGCCTCGACGGCTTCGAGTCCCTGGGCGAAGCGGGCGGCCGCTCGGCCAGGGCCAAGGATAGCCCAGCGGATCAAGCGCGGTAATTCTTTTGGTTCCGCAGTGGCCATCGGTTCAGTTACCGCGCTACCCTTTCAACCTTGTTTGATTCGCCGGGATGAAGCTGATCGCCGAAAGGGTCCGGCAGAATGCGAATCAGCGAAGCAGATCTTCAAGAGTGGTGCTGAGATCGGTCCTTTCATCGCGATATTTGACGATGACCGGGGCATAGAGCGACAGGCCCCATTCCTGGCCCTTTCCTTTGCTCACGGCGCGGGAGCCGGGAACGACCACCGCATTCTCAGGGATGATCAGCGGCAGTTCGGCGGTCGAGCGCAGGATTGTGCCGTTGACGACATCGAAGACCGGCGTGCCGCGCGTGAGGATGGTTCCGGCGGCCAGCACCGCGCCCTTGCGGACGATGGTTCCCTCGTAGACGCCGGAGTTGCCGCCCACCAGCACGTCGTCTTCAATGACCGCCGGGCTGGCGTTCACCGGCTCGAGGACGCCGCCGATCTGGGCCGCGGCGCTGAGGTGAACGCGCTTGCCGATNNTGCGCGCAGGAGCCGACCAGCGCATGCGAATCGACCATCGTGCCCTCGTCCACGTAGGCTCCGGCATTGATGTACATGGGCGGCATGCAGACCACGCCGCGGGCGACATAAGCTCCGGCGCGGATGGAGGAGCCGCCGGGAACGATGCGGACTCCGTCGGCGGCGGTGAAATGGCGGACTGGATAGGTGTTCTTATCGACAAAGGAAAAGCCAACGGCGGGAAAGTCCTCAAGGACGCCAAGGCGAAAGCCGAGCAGGATGCCCTGCTTGACCCAGGCGTTGACTCGCCAGCCGGTGGCCGAGGCGGGGTCGGGCGATGCAGCGCGGACTTCTCCGCTCTCGATGGCGGCGCGCAGGGCAACAAAGGCTGTCATCGCGGACGGGTCTCCGACGGCGGAGGGTCCCGCGGCAAAATAGCGCTCGATCGTCTCTTGAAGCTGGCTAAGAGTCATTGCATTCAGAGTTTATCAAGAAGAGGGGGCCAGAGATCAGGGGTCAGGCGCAGGGCACGGGGATTGCCAGCCTGTCTGGGAGCCTGACGGGGCTTCGATTGAGCTTGCCCGGCCAGGGAGACGCATTCGAGCCGGAATGTGTTGTCACCGGACGGGATCAGGGCCAGCGAAATCGGGGCTCGATTCGGCGTTCCGTGGAAGTTCTTCGACTCCAGCCAGGCGCAGAGCCTGGGATCGTGAATCTCCGGGTGTCCGCGCCAAAAGGCAGGGTCCAGGCCACAGTGAATCTGGAGATGATCCAGTTGCAACTCGATGACAGAAACGTGCCTGGGAAAATAACGGCGCACGTTGGAGACGCCGACGTGCAGTCCGGTGAGACCACGGCCCTTGCAATGAGTTTTGACGACCATGGGAGCCTGCTCTTCAAACTGAGTTGAGGTCAGTCTTGCGGACCAGGTTGAAAGAAGACGGAGTTGGTGGACCGAGTCCTCAGTGCGCGTAACCAATCCAAAGCTCATCGGCCGGGATGATCGGTGCCGGGAGCGTAGAACGCTCCATTCTTTGGGACCTTCGAGGAGTGATTGGAGCTGCCTGATCGTTGCAGGGTTTCGCTGATCCACCGGATTTGGCTGATCCGCGCGGGGAAGCCGCTACCTCATATTCTGCCAGCGGCAATTTAACGCATCTGTACAAAATTGCTCACTTTTTCCTTGTTTATTGATTTGAACCGCACCTGCGCGAGGGCCTTTTCAGTCCTCCACCGGCCTTGCCGACCCACGGAGAGATGAAACCGCGTCTAGCGATGCGCCGCTAACCTGCTAACTCGCCATCCCCGCTTCAGCGGCTAACCCGCTGCCTTTACATAAACACGCTGTCCCCGTTTGGATTGTTGAACTTGCAGCACAATCGGAATCTTGTTTCTTGTTAGTTCTTTGGCCGTATGAAAANNTTGTCCGATGGGTGGGAGTCCGTAGAACTCCATGACAACGTCTTGTTTCGTTCAACTTACGACCTTGTTTCTTCCAAGATTGCTCAACTTGCAGCACAATTGAAAATCTCCTTTCTTGTTCGTCGCCCACCGGCGTCACTCCAGACAGGGTAGGGCATGGGGGTTGCGGCAGAGCTCAGGCTGCGGGGTTGGGCGCCTGCCAAGGTTTTAGCTGGGCCTGGGAATGGCCGCTCAAGGTGACCGGCTGCAGCCGGAAGCAGTTCTTGCCTGCCGGGATCAGTGCCAGCGGGACTGGCGTTCGATCCGGCCGCGTGTTGAAGTTCTTCGACTCCAGCCAGGAACACAGCCGGGGATCGTGAATCTCCGGCTGGCCCTGCCAGAAATCTGGCTCCAACCCGCATTGAATCTGCAAATGATCGAGCTGTAACTCGATGACAGAAATGTGCTTGGGGAAATACCGCCGGACGTTGGTCGCACCAATGTGCAGTCCGGTGACACCACGGCCCTTGGAATGTGTTTTGACCACCATACGCGCCTGCTCTCCAACGTGGGATGAATTCAGTCTAGGGAGTCAGGTTTGAGGCGGCCGCTACAGATGCAGGGAATCCAAGTTGGGGGTTCCTCATTTGAAACACACCCGGCGGAAAGTCCGATGTGGGAAGATCATGCACTCCTTTTCCTGCCCTGTCAAGAATTCTCCCTGTGGATTCAGCTTTAAATT
Source organism: Acidobacteriaceae bacterium (assembly GCA_003138365.1). Classification (GTDB taxonomy): domain Bacteria; phylum Acidobacteriota; class Terriglobia; order Terriglobales; family Acidobacteriaceae; genus Telmatobacter. The sequence goes on along the minus strand of PLFY01000129.1, from coordinate 8,273 downwards.
TGGGCCTTGCATTTCCACACATGCGGAGGGACGGAATAAGTTGCACGCGGCAGGAACTTCAATGCGTACAGGGCTTTTCATGCGATGCATGAAGCGAGCGGAGTCCGAGACCGGCTTCGAGTTGGCGCAAGTGACTCAGTGCAAGCCGATTGAACGAAGAGGAGCCGTTCTTTAGGGTTGGATTTCAGAGCGGATGGCGTCGCGGAGGGCTACGGCCACTTGCTCTTGCTGGCTGGCGGAGATGCGGTTGAAGAAGGGAAGGGCGAGCGTGCGGAGGGCGATGGATTCAGTGATGGGGAGCGAGGCTGCTCGGGCGCTGGGATGGGAGCGCCAGGCGGGTTGCAGATGGATGGGGGCAAAGTAGCGTCCGGTGGCGATGCCCTGGCGGACCAGGGCCGCTTGAACCTGGTCGCGGTCAACGCGTTCCGGCAGGCGGACGACGTAGGCAAACCAACTGATGGTGCTGCGTGGGAGGGTGAGGGGTGGGAGTTCAAGACCAGGGATGGCGATGGCCGTGAGAAGAGAATCGTAGCGTTCGGCGGCGACGCGGCGCAGGGTGAGCATTTCGCCGAGGCGGGCAAGCTGGACGCGGCCCAGGGCGCAGGCAAGTTCAGAGAGGCGGTAGTTGTAGCCGATCTCGCGGACGTCGAGCCAGTTGGCATTGGTCTGTGGGAGCTGAGGGTTCCGGCCTTGGTTGCGCAGGCTGCGCAGGCGGGCGGCGTGGGCGGGGTCGCGGGCCAGCACGGCGCCGCCTTCGCCGGTGGTGAGCTGTTTGTTGGGATAAAAACCGAGGACGGCGAGGTCGCCGAAGCTGCCGGCGCGGCGGCCAGCCAGGTGGTTTCCGAATTCGGCTCCGATGGCTTCGCAGGTGTCTTCAATAAGGAACAGGTTGTGGTTGCGCGCGATTGCGCCGAGGGCGTCCATGTCGGCGGGAACGCCGAAGGTGTGGACGACGAGGAGGGCGCGGGTGCGGGCCGTGACGGCTCGCTCGACGCTGGCCGGATCGAGATTCAAGGTGATCGGGTCGATCTCCGCAAAAACCGGTGTGGCGCGGACCTGGAAGACTGCGTTGGCTACAGCGACGAAAGCGAAGGAGGGCACGATGACTTCGTCGCCTTCGCCGATGCCGAGGGTCAGCAGAGCGAGGTGAAGGCCCGCGGTTCCGGAGCTGACGGCGACCGCGTGAGGCACGGCGTGATACTCGGCCAGAGCGGCTTCAAAGGCAGCCAGCTCGGGGCCCAGGCTCATGTGCGGCGTGCGCAGGACAGCGGTGACGGCATCGATCTCGGCGTCGGTGATGTCGGGCGAAGAAAGCGGGACCACGTGCGGCTGGGCAGCCGCCTGCGGCCCGGCGGAACCTGTGCGGCTTGTTTCTTCCGCTAGCGGCGTGGGCTGCTTGATGAGAAGGCCGTCGAGCGAGACGGTGGTGAGGACGCGGGCGATGGTCTCGGCGGCGGTTCCATCGCCGTAGGGGTTGACCATGCCGAGCAGGGATTCTCGAAATTCCGGATGAAGGGCGCGCTCGATGGCAGCGAGGATTGCGCCGGCCTCGGCGGGCGCGTCAATCACGTTGCGGGCGCGCTCCCGGCCCTGTTGGCGCATGCCGACGTTCACGGCGGGAAGGGCAAAGGAGGCCGCTTCCATAATGCCGCTGGACGAGTTGCCGGCTATCGCGGAAACATTGCCCAAAAGGCTCCAGTAGGTGAGGGGGTCCAGGTTGACGAAGATGTGGGTGTGGGGGCGAGTCGCGGCGAGGGCTCGTGTCTGTTCAATGAGCGCGTGGCTGCCGGCGTCGGCGTTGGGATAGACGAACAGAAGCTGGCCGGGAGCCTGGGCCAGCGCGGCGAACAGGGCGCCGGCTTCAGCATTTGTGTCCTTGAGGATGGTGACCGGGTGCCAGGCGAGGAGGATGCTGGGCGGCTGCAGCGTGAGGCCGAGGCGGGTTTCGAGAGCGGGGCGGTCGATGAGTTGCGACCGGCGCAGATGGTCGAGCGACGGCGCCCCGGCATGATGGACTCGGCCCGGCTCCTCGCCCATGGCAATGACGCGCCGTCGCGCGGTCGCAGTGGAGGTAAAGTGGATGTGTGCGAGTTTGGTAAGGGCGTTGCGCACCTGGTCGTCGATGGCGCCCTGGCTGATTTCGCCGCCTTCAATGTGGGCAATGGGAATGCGCAGCGCGAGAGCAACGGACGCGGGCGCCAGCATCTCATAGCGGTCGGCGATCAGCAGAAGCAAATCGGGGCGCCAGGCGGTGAGCGCGTCGGCCAGACCCAGAATGGCGACGCCGATGGTCTTGGCCATGCCCGTATCCGTGTCGGAACTGAGCAGGCACTCGATGCGGGCCTTGATTGGGAAGCCGTCGCGCTCGATTTCAGTCAGAGTGTTGCCAAATTGAGGCGACAGGTGCGCGCCCAGGGCAAAGACGCCGAGATCGACGCTGGGGTGGGCTGAGAGTTCGCGGAGCGGCCAATAGAGATGGCTGTAATCGGCGCGCGAGGTGGTGATGACGCCGATGCGCCGCCTGCCGCGGATTGTTTCGTCGATGGGGGCTTCGGTCTTGGAGGCTTCGTTCATAGGAAAGCGTTCTTGGGGAACTGGTTCAAAGGAGAAGTATAAATTGGCGGGCGTTTCGGTCGAGTATGGGATCCGAGTATGGGATCCGAGCCTGGGATCCGAGTATGGGATCAAGGAGCCGAACCTTTCACCGATGCGCGGGAGCTTGGACGGTCGCATACACTGAATGGGACGTGAATGGTTTAGCGGCTTTTGGGTTCCAAGAGGTTCCGGCCGCGTTGGGGAAGAGAAATATGAGAATGATCGGGCAGGTGGCCCTTGCGGTTTTGGCGGCAGTGGCAACAACCGCCGGAGCGCAGGCGCGCTTTGACGCCGAGGCGGTGCGGACGAACAATCGCGGCGTGGCGCAGATGGGCCAGCAGTTTACTGAGCGCGCGACGGCCTCGTTTGCCGAGGCGGTCAAGGAAGATCCAAAGCTGGCGCAGGCGGCCATCAATGAGGGCATTGCGCTGCTGACTCTGCAGAAACTGGACGAAGCCAAGAAGTCATTGCAGCAGGCAATCGCCCTGGACCCAAAGAGCGCCCAGGCCTGGTACAACCTGGGCCTCGCGCAGCACGCGGGCAATGATCTGGAGCCGGCGCTGGAGAGCTTTCAACAGGCTGTGAAGTTTGATCCCAAGGATGCGGACTCGTACTATTTCGAGGGCGTCTGCTACCAGGATCTGAAGGATTCCGACAAGGCGATTGCGATTCTCGAGAAGGCCTTGGAAATCGACCCGCAGCACGCATCGGCGGAGTTTGCGATAGCGCGCGCGTACCAGCGCTCCGGCCACCTTGCGGAGGCGAAGGAGCACTTCAAGCGCTTCCAGCATTTGACGAGTGCCAAGATCGGCGCGCCCATCGGGCTGGCCTATGGCGAGCAGGGGCACTATTCCACAGTGACGCCGGTTGAGTTGCCGGAGCCGAGCAGGAGGCCGATGATTCCGGTCAAGTTGGTGGCCCAGGCTTTGGTCTCCCAGATCTCAAACGCGAGACCTGAGACGCCCGGCAGTGTGTTCACCACCACCGGCGGCGCCTGCATGATGGACGTGACCGGCGAAGGCCGCATGGACCTGGTGCTGATGCAGACCGGACCGCAGGCTATTCGCGTGCTGCATAGCAAGGGCGACAGAAAGTTTGAAGAGGGTAACGCGGAAGCGGCAGGGTTGAAGGCCTCAGGACATGCCGTAGCCTGCGCGGTGGGCGACTATGACGGCGATGGACTGAACGATTTGGCCGTTGCGCTGGACGACTCGGTACTGCTGTTTCGGAATTTGGGCAAGGGCAAGTTTCAGGACGTGACGGCGGAGGCTGGGCTCACGCCCAAGAACCGGCCGAGCGGGATCACGTTTGTGGATTATGACCACGACGGCGATCTGGACCTGCTGTTGACGGGNNGAGCCAACCGGGCTGGGCGGGAGTGGGAAGACCGCTGCGTCTATTCTCACGGATTTCAACGATGATCGCGCAGTGGATCTGGCGGTCACAGGCGATGGTCCTGCGCCGCTGATCTATGTGAATCCGCGCGAAGGCAAATACCCCACGCAAGCGTTGTATGAAGGCGAGAAGCTGCCGCCAACCGTGGGCATTGCGGTACTGGACTTCAACAAAGACGGCTGGATGGACATTGCCGTGACGCACGCTGGCGCGCCGGGCCTGACACTGTGGCGGAACGTGGAAGGCCCGAATCACGTAGGCCGGCGGTTTGAGCGCGTGGAACTGCCGCTTCATGGAGCGCTCCGCGGATGGGGCCTTACTCCCATCGATATCGACAACGATGGATGGATCGATCTGGCGGCGATTGTGGACACCAAAGCGGGGCCGCAGGTGCGCGTATTTCGCAATCGCGGCGATGGCAGCTTTGAGGATGTTAGCCATGCACTGGGCCTGGATGATGTGAAGTTGCATGAGCCGCGTGGGTTGATTGCGGCTGATGTGATGGGCGACGGCGCGCCGGACTTGATTGTGACGCAGTTGAATGCGCCTCCGGTGCTGCTGCGCAACGTGGGCGCGAACAAGAATCATTTTGTGCGGCTCGATCTGAGCGGCTTTGCGGACAATAAAACCGCTCTGGGCGTGAAGGTGGAGGTGTTTGCAAACGGGCTTTGGCAGAAGTGGGAGCTTGCTGGAGCTTCGGGCTACCAGACGCAGGCCCCACCGCAGATTCTCGTCGGACTGGGCGACGCGGAAGGCATCGACCTTTTGCGAATTCTGTGGCCAACGGGCGTGTTGCAGGATGAGATCGATTTGCCCCATCAGCCTGTCATCGCGATGAAAGAGGCGGATCGCCGCGGGAGTTCGTGCCCGGTACTGTTTGCGTGGGATGGGCATAAGTACAAGTTAGTGACCGATGTGATTGGCGCCGGCGTGGTGGGTCACTGGTTCACGCCGACGCGGCGCAATATTCCTAACCCCGGCGAATGGGTTAAGGTGGACGGCGCGCAGATTGCGCCCGTGAATGGCAAGCTCAGCCTGCGCTTCATGGAGCCGATGGAAGAGGTGAATTACATCGACCAGTTGCGGCTGGTTGCGGTGGATCATCCAGAGAATGTAGAGGTCAATCCCGATGAACGCTTCCTCGACGATCCGCCGTTTGCTTCAGGTCGCGTAGTGGCTACGGCAGGCGCGCGGCTGCCTGTGGGCGCGTGGGTCGGGGAGGGCGTCAACGAGATTGACGTGCTGGACAAGTTGAGCCGGCGGGATCACCAATTTGCGAGCGGGTTTACAGCGCTGCCTTTCGATGGGTTTGCCAATCTGCACACGCTCACGCTGGACTTGGGTGAGATTCGAACGGGTGCTCCGCTGCGGCTGTTGATGACGGGGTATGTGAATTACTTCAGTGCGACCTCGCTGTATGCGGCGTGGCAGGCCGGCGTGAAGCCAGTCTCGCCTTATGTTGAAGCGCAGATGCCTGACGGCAAATGGAAGCGGATTGCGGACGATGTAGGTTTTCCCGCCGGACTCGAGCGCACCATCGTGGTGGACCTGACAGGCAAGTTGCCTGCGGGAGCGCGGCGCATTCGGCTGGTGACAAATCTTCAGCTTTATTGGGACCAGGTTTTGGTGGATCAGAGCGCAGATGCGGAGGCACGCACGGCGGATGTGCCGCTGGCGCAGGCCACGCTCCATTTCCGCGGATACCCAAAGCAGACCGAAGGCGCGAGCCCTGGAGACCTGGACTACGACTACGACCGCGTGAGCTTGACTGGGCCGTTTCAGCATCAGCGCGGCAACTACACGCGCATGGGCGACGTGACCGCGCTGTTGCAGGGCATCGACGATCGCTTTGTAATCTTCGGCAGCGGCGAGGAGATTGCGGCGGACTTCGATGCGGCGAAACTGCCCCCGCTGCCCGCGCATTGGACACGCGACTACTTCTTCTACGCCAACGGATTTGTGAAGGACATGGACTGGTGGGACGCATCGCCGTTCACGGTGGCGCAACTGCCGTTTCATAGTATGAGCACCTATCCGTATCCCGTGGGAGAGAGTTATCCGGACGATTCCGATGCGCTCAGCTATCAGTTGAACTGGAACGACCGCTTCGATTCGGGAGAGCCGGTGCGGTCGTATCGGTTTGACTACCGGGATATGCGGTCAACTCCCCTGGAGGATCAATCTCCGTCGGCGAATTCGGCAGGGCGGCCATGAGCGACGTGGTTCTTGCGCCGGCGACACGTCAATTGGAACTCTTGCGAGCGGGCGAGATTTCTGTAGTTGAGTTGGCCGAGGCGCACATACGGCAGATTGAGCGGCTGAATCCGGAACTGAATGTGTTTGCCGACTTCGACGCGCATCGTGTGCGTGCGCGGGCGCGGCTGCATGACGCGTGGCGCGGGCAGCGTGCGCGCAGGCCGTTGTTCGGATTGCCAGTCACGGTAAAGTCTTCGATTGCGACGCGAGGATTGAAGTGCGACATTGGCAGCCTGCTCCACGAGGGCGAAATCCCAGCTCACGACGCGGTGGTTGTGGCGCGGCTGCGTGCGGCGGGAGCATTGATTCTGGGCACGACCAATTGCCCGGAGTTCCTGATGGCTTACGAAACCGCAAATCTGCTGCACGGACGGACGCGCAATCCATGGGACCTTGAGCGTACGCCGGGCGGGTCGAGCGGGGGCGAGTCGGCGGCCATTGCTGCGGGGCTGTCAGCGGCTGGGTTGGGCAGCGATAGCGGCGGGTCGGTGCGTGTGCCTGCGCACTTTACGGGAATCTGCTCGCTCAAGCCTACGCCGGGACGAATTCCGGGACGCGGGCACTTGCCGCCGTGCGTGGGGCCGTTCCAAATTCTGGGCGCCATTGGGCCCATGGCGCGAACCATCAAAGATGTTGCCCTGCTGTTTCGCACGCTCGGTGGGCAGGACCCGAACGATCCGGCGAGTCCGCCGATTGCGTTGCGCGAGCCGAACCCGGATGAGTTGCGGACGAACCGGATCGGATTCTTTGAGGACGATGGGCTGGTTCCGGTCACGCCGGAGACGCGTGCCGCGGTGCAGGCTGCGGCCGCTGCGCTGAGCGACGCGGGCTTTCGCGTGGAGCCGTTCAGGCCACGTACTTTGGAGCAACTGCGGCAATTGTGGTGGAAGTTTTTTGTACAATGCGGGGCAATGTTTTATGCGCCCGCGATCGCCGGAAGAGAGCATCGATTGAGTCCCATCTTCAAGGAGTTTCTTGGGTTTGCCGAGGCTGTGCCGCCGCTCACGGCTCAGGAGTTGCTGGACGCGTGGGCGGAGTTGGACGTGCTGCGATCGAAGACCCTCGCGGAGATGAGCAAGTTTCCGGTGTTGTTGTGCCCGGTGGCCAGCGTCCCGGCATTCCGTCACGGCGAACGGACGTGGACGATCGAGGGGCAGCCTGTCGAGTATCTTGACGCATGGCGCCACACGCAGTGGTTCAATGCACTCGCCTGCCCGGCGGCGGTGGTGCCTGTTGGAAGGTCGCCTGAAGGACTGCCGATCGGCGTGCAGATTGTTGCCCGGCCGTTTCAGGACGAGATCGCGCTGGGCGTTGCGGCGGTTGTGGATGCGGCGTTTGGGTATCGACCGCCTCCGATGTCACATTCCCGTCCGTAGCGGACTAGGTCTCTGACCGTCTGGTTATGTACCAGTAAAAAGTGTAGCGCCGATCTCCTGACCGGCTGTAGCGCGGGCTTCC
>PLFY01000129.1:184-554 GCA_003138365.1 Acidobacteriaceae bacterium | reverse complement strand
TTCATCCGGTCACGGACCTAGTCAAGTTCATTCATCACAGACATTCGCTCAAATCCTCGCTCGCAGCGGGGTGGAGGGTGTGGCCGGAGCAGTTGCGTCTCCACCTTTGGATGGAGGCGGGTCGCGGACGATTGCGATAGTCTGGCGCTTCCCCAGAAATGGAGCGCACAGGGTGCGCGAAACCTGGCACGACCGATTTGCCGAATCCCCCGATGTTCTGAAGAGCGCANNTGGCCGGGCCCTGCTCGGTCGAGACCGAGTTCCAACTGATGGCTACAGCCAACCATGTGCGCCGCGGCGGAGCGCGCATTCTTCGCGGTGGCGCCTTCAAGCCGCGGAGTTCCCCTTATTCCTTTCAAGGCCTGGGCCT
>PLFY01000129.1:0-131 GCA_003138365.1 Acidobacteriaceae bacterium | reverse complement strand
CTGCTGGAAGCGGCGGCGCGCTCCGGGCGGCCCGTCTTGCTGAAACGCGGAATGTCGGCCACGATTGCGGAACTGCTACGCTCGGCGCAGTTGATTCTCGACAATGGAAACCCCAACGTCATCCTCTGCGA
>PLFY01000137.1 GCA_003138365.1 Acidobacteriaceae bacterium | reverse complement strand
TCTATCCAATCAAGGAACGTGGGCCGGGAGGCCCACGCTACAGCCGGCCGGGAGGCCGGCGCTACATTTCCAAAAGGAACATTTTCATACGGCCAAAGAACTAGGGACTAGGGAATAGGGAACAGAGGGTCGTCTGGCGCGATGCCGAAATGGGGCTAGTCTTGGAGGCGGTGCGTCTAACTCGGTAGAGGATCAGGGCCGCCTGAAGGCAGACAGAGACTTACTGTCGGCGGCGCGGCCTCGAAGTGGCGATTGGGAAGGGTTGGTTCGCGTGAAAAGAGTCGGGACAGGGATTTGGATGGCTGCGGGGATGCTGCTGCTGGCGGCGCCGCTGTTTGCGCAGGGTGTGAACGCAACGGGTCAGGGACGAGCCGTGGTGACGATTTTTGCCAAGCATAGCGAGTTGGCTCCGAACATTTCTCAGCAGGATGTGAGCGTCAAATTGAATGGGAAGGATTCCAGCGTCACCGGCTGGACGCCGCTGCGCGGAACCAATGACGGGCTGGAACTGGTGGTGCTGATCGACGGCGGGGCGCGCAACCTGGGCCGCCAGCTCGATGAGATCAGGCAATTCGTCCAGGGCCTGGGACCGCACACGAAAGCTGCCGTCGGGTATATGCAGAATGGACAAACGATCCTTGCGGGTCCGCTGTCGGCAGACCATGCGCAAGTGGTGGGTGAGCTTCATGTATTGGGAGGGCCGGGTTCGAACGACTACTTCAGCTTGTCTGACCTTGCCCAGCACTGGCCCTCTGAAATTCGCGGAGTTCGGCGCGAAGTGGTGCTCGTCAGCGACGGCATCGATCCCAACAACCCGCGTCTCGATCTCGACGACGCTTATGTGCAGGCCGCAATCACGGATTCCGTCCGCGCGGGGCTGGTGGTCTACGCAATCTACTGGCAGAGCCGGACAAGCGTTAGCGATAGTTCAACGGCAGGCAGTAGCGGGCAGAGCTTGCTGGCCGAGGTCACCCAGGCCACAGGCGGCGCCAGCTATGGGATGGGGATGGGCAATCCGGTTTCGTTCCAGCCGTTTTTTGAGGACCTGGCGCGGCGGCTGGACAACCAGTACGAGCTTGATTTTGCCGCCAAGCTTGACCGCAAGCCGGCGGTTGAAGGCATGAAGGTGAAGGTGACAGGGCTGGGGCTCGATGTGACTTCTCCACAGCAGGTCTTTGTGGGTCGCGCAGGCGCCGCGGCGGAATAAGCGCCTTTGCAGGATCTGTCGCTTTCAAGATCCGGGCCGCTCGTCCGTTAGATTCTGGACGACTGGGCTATGGAGAATTCGCGTGTGTATCCTGCAGGTTCCGCGGAGATTCTGACGCGCAGGTTCCCGCTTGAATCGCAGGTATACTCTTCGCGAATCAACAGGCCGTCGGGATTGGAAAGCAAGGCTACCGGGACGGAGGCCAGATCCGCGTGGTGCTGCAACTGGGGATCGAAGGGGAACTGGATCTGATCCCAGTTGGAAATCTCTCCAGTGGGCTGGCCTTGCTCGTCGAGGTGCGAAGATTCGAGGTAGCGGAAGTGGCCGATGTTATGGGCCGGCTGGTAGGCACGCTCGATGCGGATCGGTGACTCGCCGGGTGCGGGCAGGCGCACTCCACGAGCGAATATCAGGTCGAAAAGAATGGTTCCGCCATGGTCGGCTTCGCGCCAGATGCCAAAGTATTGATTGAACTGGTCATGCAACCGGTCGGGCAACAGGTCGGATCCCTGCTCGCCTGAGGCAGCGGCGCGGATGGCGAGGCCGATTGCGCTGGCTGAGCGCATATAAGCGGAGCGGCGCACCTTGCGACCGAAGTTTTCGCGCAGAATACGAGCCACGGGCGGAAGCTCGGCTGCACCGCCGGTGACGTAGAGGGTGTCCAGAGTGCTGTCTGAATGAGCGGCGAGCAGATTCTCGACCACAACACGGGTTGACTCGATCAGAGGGCGGCAACGCTCGTAGTAGGCGTCCACGGGAATGGTCACCTGCTCCCATCCCTCGCGCACCCGTTCCAGATCGATGGTGACCTTGCGAGTGTTGGGATTGAGAGACTCTTTCTTCTCCCGGCATTCCTCGAGCAGGCGATGTTTCTCCAGCGGAGATAGCTTGCCGTGCTCGCCGAGCGATTCCAGAACGAGGGCGGCGAGGATCTCGTCGAAGTCGTCGCCGCCCAGATTCGGGATTCCATCCGAGGCCACGACGGTGTGCTCGGTCTCGCCCATGGTGACGAGCGAGACGTCAAAGGTGCCCCCTCCGAGGTCATAGACCACCAGGCCGCTGCCAGCTCGGCTCTTGCGCTCCGCGCTGTTGCGGTGGGCAAACTCGATGGCCGCCGCCGACGGCTCATTGAGCAGTCCAAGCACCGTAAAGCCCGCTTCCTGCGCGGCTTCTTCGGTCAGGAAACGCTGGTTGCTGTTGGCATTGGCAGGAACGCCGAGCATGACCTCCAGCCGGTCTTGAGATTCCGCGGCTGAGTCTGCGCTGGAATCCGCGCCTAAATTCGAGTGCTCCAGCAGTTGCCGCCGCAAGGCCATCATCATTTCCGCCATCAGCAGCCGCAGGGGCAGCAACTGCCCGGCGACGGGGACCTGGGTATGCGGGTTGGCGGAGCGGAGATAGCGCTTGAGCGAGCGCAGAACAGTCCAGCTCTCATCTTCCTCGACCGCAATCGCATCCCACCCATAGAGGCGGCCATCGCCGTTGACCGCCGCGACAGGGGGGAACCAGTCGTGCATCTGCCCGTCCGGCGCTTCAAAACTTACCAGGGGAAAGTTTCCGCGGTCCACTAGCGCGACCACGACACGCGTCGTTCCGAAATCGATTCCAAGTCTCATCAGCTTTCAGTTTACTGGAGTTCGCAAATGGCTGGAGCCGGGTCAGGCTTTCAGGACGAAGGCGGCCTGGCAGAGGTTGATGCATGCAGGGGGCCTCCGAGTCGAGTGGGAATCTTGCCATCCGTCTTGACATTGTCATGACAATCGGTCATCCTCATTGAGGAAGGAACGGGGAACCTCATGGCCACTCAGCCCGCCTTGACAGAACGGCGAACGGAAAAGCTGGACGTGCGTGTTTCGCCTTCGGCAAAGGCGAAGCTGCAGGCTGCCGCTTCCGCCGCTCATCGCTCGATGAGCGATTTTGTCATGGAGAGCGCACTGTCTCGCGCGGAGGAAACCCTTGCGAATCGGCGTATCTTTGGGCTGGATGCCGAAAAGTGGGCCGCCTTTCAGGCCGCTCTGGAAGCGCCCGCCCGTCCGTTGCCGCGTCTGCAAGCGCTGCTCGATGAGCCGGGATTTTTCGATTCCAGCGCGAAAAGATGACCGGGAATCGCACGGCCGAAGAGCGAAGGATTGAGAAACTCCGGCGCGATCACCCCGTGGACGCCTTCGACTGTGGACAAGAGTTGTTGAACAGTTGGCTGCGGAAACACGCGCTGCAGAATCAAAGCGCTAGCGCGGCACAGACTTATGTTGGTTTGGCGGGAAACTTTGTGATTGGCTATTACAGCCTGGCTGTCGGGCAGATTGAGTATAGCGATGCGCCGGAGCGATTGCAGAAGGGACTGGCGCGGCATTCGGTGCCGATCATGTTGCTGGCCCGTCTGGCTGTCGACAAGGGCTGGCAGAAGCGGGGCGTGGGGCGGGCACTGCTGCGGGATGCCGTGCTGCGAACCGTCCTGGCCGCGGACATTGCCGGGATTCGGGCGCTTGCCGTCCATGCCAAAGATGAGCAGGCGCGGCGCTATTACGAGCAGTTCGATTTTGTCGCCTCTCCGGCGGATCCGCTGCATCTTTTGGTGCTGCTGAAGGATATACGCAGGCGCGTTGGCGTTTGAGACGGATGCTGAGCGTGCCCACTCTTTCGCAGCGACGCAGAAGATGAGACCCACGGACGAATTAGCGCCGACTCATTGACTGCTAAACTGGGTTCAGATGATTCTCCCGTTTGTCCGCGAGATATTTGCGGAGTTGGAGCAGACTTCGGGGTTTGAGCGCGTACGAAGGCACCTCAACCTTCATACGGGGCGGAGACGTGTGTCCGGGCTGACTGCGACGGCTCGATCGCTCTATCTTCCGCTGATGGCGCGGGCAGCCAAGCAACTGGTGGTTGTGGTGGTGGCCGACAACAAGGCTGCCGAGGCGCTGGAACTTGCCCTTCGCGCCGGCTGCGAGCTGACCGGCGCCGTTGACCCTGCCGCAGTGGTACGGCTGCCGGCGCACGATGTGCTTCCCTTCGAAAACCTTTCTCCACATCCGGACGTTCAAGAACAAAGAGCTGCGGCGTTGTGGAAGCTGGCGACCGGAGCCGTGTCCATTCTCATTGCTCCAGTCGAGGCTGCGGCGCTGAAGCTGTTCGATCGCGACTACTACGCCGGGCTGGCGGTGACGTTGCGCCGCGGCGAAGAGGTGGACGTGGAGGTGCTGACCGGACACCTGGCCAGCGTGGGCTATACGCCGATGGACTTGGTGGAAATGCCGGGGCAATTCACGCGGCGGGGCGGGATTCTCGACGTGTATTCGCCTGAGGCGGACCGGCCGGTGCGCATCGAGTTTTTCGGTGACGAGATTGAGACCATCCGAAAATTTGATCCGGAGACGCAGCGGTCGCAGAGCGGGCTGGATGAGGCGCAATTGCTGCCGCTGACCGAGACGCCGGTGACGGAACGGCTGCTGGCCGCCGTGCACGGGCGGTTGAGCCGTCAGCGCCTGGATTTCGAGGGTGGGGACGACACAGGAATTGCAGACGCCGGCGAAGACCAACACGTCAATCAAGAGATGGCCAATGAGGTTGCGGCAGCGGGCGGCGTCAGCGTGTTTCCGGGGTGGGAGTTTTTCAGCGCGGTGGCCGGGGCGGATAAGTCGCTGCTGTCACTGGTGCCCAAGTGCGCGCTGTTTGTCGAAGAGCCGGCGATGGTGCGCAACCAGATCGATCGCTGGTGGAACAAGGTGGAACAGCGGCATGAGCGGTCGGGGATCGGGTCGCTGATTCGGCCTGAGGACATCTATCTGCGGCCGGAAGTGCTGGCAGGCGCGCTTGACTCGCACATGGGGTTGGATCTGGATCAGCTGGGCGTGGTGGACGTGTTGGATCAGGACAACACGCTGGGCGAGATCGAGCTGAACTCGCGGCCCACGCTGCGGTTTCATGGATCGATTCCTGCGCTGACCGAGCAGCTCAAAAGTCTCATGGAAAAGGAGACGCGGATCGTGCTGGCCGCGCCGAATCAGGGCGACGTGGAGCGGCTGGCCACGGTGCTGCGCGAGTATCAGATTCCTTACCGGCTGGGCAGCCGGTTCTTTCATCCCGGCGGCGAAACGGTGCTGGACGAAGCGAGTTATCTGGCCGGTGATTTGCGCGTGCCGGTGATTGTGCGGACGCCGATTTCAGCCGGCGTGAGCTTCCAGGACGCGAATCTGATTGTGTTCGGGGCCAACGATCTAAGTGACGACGCGGATGTGGCGGCGCGCCCGGAGCCGAAGCGATCGAAGACAGCGGCGTTTGTCTCCGATTTTCGAGACCTGACCATTGGCGATTATGTAGTTCACACCGAGCACGGCATTGCGCAATATCAAGGGTTGAAGGAGATTGTGCAGGACAGTCTCTCCGTCGAGTTCATGATCCTGGAGTTTGCCGAGCAGACCAAGTTATATGTTCCGCTCACTCGGCTGGATCTGATTCAGAAGTACCGTTCGACGGACGCGGGACCGGCGCCGGTGCTGAACAAGCTAGGCTCGCAGCAGTGGACCAAGACCAAGGCGCGGGTGCGCAAGGCCATGCAGGACATGACCGGCGAGTTATTGAAGTTATATGCCGAGCGGACCACCGCGCAGGGAACGGCCTTCTCGAAAGACAATGAGTTTCAAAAGGAATTTGAGGGATCATTCGACTATAGCGAGACAGACGATCAGTTATCCGCGATTCTGGCTATCAAGTACGACATGGAATCGACGACGCCGATGGACCGGCTGCTGTGCGGCGACGTGGGCTACGGAAAAACAGAAGTGGCTATGCGTGCGGCCTTCAAAGCGGTGCAGGACGGCAAGCAGGTGGCTGTGCTGACGCCAACGACGGTGCTGAGCTTTCAGCACTTCGAGACGTTCAAGAAGAGGTTTGCGCAGTTCCCGATCAACGTCGAGATGATCTCGCGGTTCCGCACGGCGAAGGAACAAAAAATCATTGTCGAGCGGGTGGAGACGGGCAACATCGACATCCTTATCGGCACGCACCGCCTGCTTTCCAAAGATATCAAGTTTCAGGACCTGGGCCTCCTGGTGGTGGATGAGGAGCAGCGTTTCGGCGTGCGCCATAAAGAGCGGCTGAAGCAGATGCGGAAGGAGATCGATGTGCTGGCGATGAGCGCTACGCCGATTCCGCGCACACTGCATATGTCGCTTGTGGGGCTGCGGGATATGAGCGTGATTGAGACGCCGCCGAAAGACCGGATGGCCATTCAGACCGTGGTCGCAAAGTTCGACGAAAAGATTATCCGCTCGGCCGTGGAGGTGGAACTGGAGCGCGGCGGACAGGTTTATTTTGTGCATAACCGTGTTGAGTCCATTTACGAAATTGCCGCGCGGATACAGGAGCTTGTGCCGGCGGCGCGCGTAGCGGTGGGCCACGGGCAGATGAGCGAGAGGGAGCTGGAACGGGTGATGCTTGCCTTCATGCATCACGAGTACGATGTGCTGGTGGCGACGACGATCATCGAGAACGGGTTGGACATTCCGCTGGCGAATACAATCTTGATCAACCGCGCCGACCGGCACGGATTGAGCGAGTTGTATCAGTTGCGTGGCAGGGTGGGCAGGTCGAACCGGCGTGCCTACGCGTATTTACTCATCCCGCCGGAGCAGGAGCTTACAGAGATTGCGCGCAGAAGGCTTGCGGCGCTGAAGGAGTTCAGCGACCTGGGCGCGGGATTCAAGATTGCGGCGCTGGACCTGGAGCTGCGCGGCGCGGGCAACATGCTGGGCGGCGAGCAGAGCGGGCACATCGAGGCGGTGGGCTTCGAGTTATACACGTCAATGCTTGAGGCTGCGGTGAAGGAGATGAAGGGCGAGAGCAGCGAAGAGCGGCCGGCGACGCAGCTCAACCTGGGGATCGCATTGCGTATCGACGAGAGCTATGTGCCCGAAGAGAATCAGCGTCTGCGGCTCTACAAAAAGATTGCGGGCGCGACGAGCGAAGCGGCTGTGGCCGAGGTGCGCGCGGAGATGGAAGACCGCTACGGTGCGCCGCCCGATGCAACGGTATACCTGCTGGAGGCTGCACAGTTGCGGTTGGAATGCGAGCGAATGGGCATTGCGCAGGTCGACAGACGGCGCGGAGAACTGCAGATCCGGTTCATGGAGAACGCGGCGGTGGATCCGGCGCACCTGATGCGATTGGTAGCGCGCAACGCCAAGCGAGGCGCGCAGTTCACGCCGCAGGGGCTGTTGAAGTATCCGCTGGCTGCTACGCGGTCCGATGAAGTATTGCTTGAGATTCACGAAGTGCTTGAGAAGCTGGCGGCAGCGCCGGTGAGCGTGTAAGTAATTCCCCTCAGTAAAGAGAGGCATGATGAAGAGAATCGTTGCATACCTTGCGATTGGAGTTTGTATGTCTTCGGTGATGAATGCGCGGACAGCTAAAGAGACCTGGAAGCAGCAGTTCGAGAAAGTTTCGGATGAGTATTTCGATCAGGTTTACTTTCGCTATCAGCCGACTCAGGGAACGCAGGTGGGGTATCACCAATACGACACGCAGTTAGAGGATTACTCGCGAAAAAGCATCGATGCCGAGGTTGCCGCGCTGAAGGATTTTGAAAAGCGCATCGAGGCAATTCATCCGGAGGACGCGGTTGCCGATTTTGTTCCGCGAAGCGACCGCGAGATCGTGCTTTCGACCATTCATTCCAGGCTGCTGACGCTGGAGACGATTCGGCCGTGGGAGAAGAATGCGGATAACTACTCAAGCGCGTGCGCGAATGGGGCATTCGTGCTGATGGAGCGAAAGTTTGCTCCGCCCGATGATCGGTTGCGGTCGCTGATTGCGCGCGAAAAGCAGATGCCTGCGCTGCTGGCCGCGGCACGCGTGAACCTGAAGAATCCGCCGCACGTGTACACCGAAATTGCCATCGAACAGTTGCCGGACATTGTGAGCTTCTTTGAGCACGACGTCCCGACAGCCTTTGCCGATGCACACGACCCAGCGCTGAAGGCCGAGTTTGCGCAGACCAATGCCGCAGTGATTGCAGGACTCAAAGATTATTTGAACTGGCTGAAGACGGATCTGCTGGCAAAGTCGAATGGAGACTTCCGCATCGGCGCGGATGCGTTTTCAAAAAAGCTCCATTACGACGAAATGGTGGACCTGCCGCTGGATAAGTTACTGGAAATTGGCTGGGCCGATATGCGCAAGAACCAGGCACACTTCATCGAGGTCGCGAAGGAGCTGGAGCCGGACAAGGATACGCGCGCTGTGCTTGAGGAACTCGGAGAGAATCATCCCGCGCCGGATCATCTGCTGGACGCCTTTCGCGCAACATTCGATGGGCTGGTGAGCTTTATCCGCGCAAATCATATTGTGACTATTCCTTCCGATGTGCGGCCGATTGTGGAAGAGACGCCGCCATTCATGCGGGCTACGACGACTGCCAGCATGGATACGCCGGGGCCGTTCGAGACGCACGCCACAGAAGCCTATTTCAACGTAACCTTGCCCGACCCTTCGATGACGCCCGCGGAGGTTGAAGGCTACATGCACGGGTTCAATGTGGGCACGGTGATTTCGACGGCGGTACACGAGGCTTATCCGGGGCACTATATTCAATTTCTGTGGCTGCCACAGGCGCCCAGCCGGGTGCGCAAACTTCTAGGCGCGAACACGGACGTGGAGGGGTGGGCGCACTATACCGAGCAGATGATGCTGGACGAAGGCTATGGACAACCAGGCGCCGGAGCCAGGGATGAGCGCGAGTCAAAATTCCTGAGACTCGGCCAACTGCAGGATGCGTTGCTCAGGAACGCGCGCTTCATTGTGGGCATCGAAATGCACACTGGCAAGATGAGCTTTGACGAGGCCGTCGCGTTTTTTCAGAAGGAAGGCTATCAGTCAAAGGAAGGGGCCATGGTGGAGACAAAGCGCGGGACCAGCGACCCGACTTATCTCTACTACACGCTGGGCAAGCTTGAGATCATGAAGCTGCGCGAGGATATGAAAAAGAAACAGGGCGCCGCGTTTTCACTGGAGAAGTTTCACGATGATTTTTTGAAGCAGGGCTTTCCGCCGGTCAAGATTGTGCGTGAAGCTTTGATGGGCGACGATTCGCCAACACTGTAGTCGGCGGAATATGATTTGCCGGGTCATGGAACCGAGGCCCTGGGGCATCCAGCGTTTGCGCGACAGTGAATTTGGGCGTGGTTGAGACGAGGAAGATGGAATGAAGAAGCGGATACGGAAGGCAGTATTCCCGGCAGGCGGGCTAGGCACGCGTTTCTTGCCGGCGACGAAGGTGATTCCGAAAGAGATGCTGGCGCTGGTGGATAAGCCGATCATCCAGTACGGCGTTGAAGAGGCGATCGCGTCGGGCATCGAGCACATCATCATTGTGACTGGCCGCGGCAAGAGCGCGATCGCAGACCACTTCGACCATAGCTTTGAGCTGGAGGCGACGCTGGAGCGGCGCGGCAAGCATGAATTGCTGGCGGTGTCGCGAGGTGTGTCCGGGCTGGCGCGGATCAGCTACGTTCGACAAAAAGAACCGCTGGGGCTGGGCCACGCTGTACTGTGCGCCAAGGATCTGGTCGGCGATGAGCCGTTTGCGGTGGTCCTGCCCGACGATGTGATTGATGCGAAGGTGCCATGCCTGAGGCAGATGATCAGGGTTTTCGACCAGAGGGGCGGGTCGGTGCTTGCGACGCAGACCGTCGAAGGGCCTGGGATCAGCGCCTACGGCGTGCTTTCGGGGTCGCAGGATCCCGACAATCCGCGGATTTACAACTGCACCGGCATGGTGGAGAAGCCGAAGTTTGAAGACGCGCCCTCGAAGCAGGCGATCATCGGACGGTATGTGTTGACGCCGCGCGTGTTTGAGCTGCTGGAGCAGACGACTCCGGGCGCGGGAGGGGAGATACAACTTACCGATGGGATTCTGGCGCTGGTGAAGGAAGAGAAGGTATTCGGTTATACCTTCGAGGGCAAGCGGTTCGACGCGGGCGATAAGTTCGGGATGTTACAGGCGACTGTCGAGTTTGCGCTCAAGCGGAGCGATCTTGGACCGCAGTTCCGCGAGTATTTGAAGGGGCTGCAGTTGTAGGAACGGGGAACAGGGAACAGGGATCAGGGGCGGGCTCGCCGACCTTTCTTTTTTACTCCTTCCACTTGATGTTACAGCCGATTGAGGGACGCTGGTCTTCGGGGACCGGCTTGCCTGCGAGGACGAGGTCGATGGCGGCGCGGAGGTCTTCGCCGGTCACGGGAATCTCGTTGCCGGGACGGCTGGAGTCGAACTGGCCGCGATAGACAAGGCGGAAATCGGCGTCGAAGAGAAAGAAGTCCGGGGTGCAGGCGGCCTTATAAGCATGGGCTGCGGCCTGGGTCTCATCATAGAGATAAGGGAAGACAAAACCAACGGTTTCAGCCTGCTCTTTAAGTCCGGCCGGGCTGTCGGCGGGGTGGGTGTCCGCGTCGTTGCTGCTGATGGCTACGATTCCGACGGGCTGGGCAGCGTAGTCTTTGCCGAACGCGGCCAGAGCTACCTCAATGTGCTTGACAAAGGGGCAGTGGGCGCAGATGAACATGAGCAGCAGCGCTGTTTTGCCTTGAGAGTCGTCGCGGCGGACGGTCTTGCCGGTCACTACGTCTGTGAGCGCAAAGTCCGGGGCGGTGGTGCCGAGCGAGAGCATGGTGGATTCGGTGCGTGACATGAAATAACTCCTTGAGGATACGGTTCACTTGCTCACTTAATAAAACAGCGGCGTCTGGCGGCCGGGCATGGTCAGGTTGAAGTGCTCATAGGCGAGGCGCGTGGCTACGCGGCCTCGCGGCGTGCGGTCGAGGAATCCGATCTGAATCAGGAACGGTTCGTAGACCTCTTCGAGGGCGTCTTCCTCTTCGGCGAGAGTTGCGGCCAGCGTGCCCAGGCCCACGGGGCCGCCGTCGTATTTCTGGATGATGGTGAGCAGCAGCCGGCGATCGATTTCGTCGAAGCCGTGGGCGTCCACTTCGAGCATGGTGAGAGCGGCGTTGGCGGTGGGTCGGTCGATGGTGCCCGAGCCGCGAACCTGTGCGTAGTCGCGGACGCGCCGGAGAAGGCGGTTTGCGATGCGCGGAGTGCCGCGAGAGCGAAGCGCAATCTCCGCCGCGCCGTCCTGGTCGATGGGCACCTGCATCACTTCAGCGGAGCGGGAGACGATGAAGCGCAGTTCCTCTTCCGTATAGAACTCAAGGCGGAGGAGGATGCCGAAGCGGGAGCGGAGCGGTGAACTCAGCAGGCCGGGCCGCGTGGTGGCGCCGATGAAGGTGAAGGGGCGAATCTCCATGACGTGGGTGCGCGCGGCGGGGCCCTGGCCGATGATGATGTCGAGCTTGTAGTCCTCCAGGGCGGTGTAGAGCTTTTCTTCCAGCACCGGCTGCATGCGGTGGATTTCGTCCAGAAAAAGGACCTGGCGCTCGCGCAGGTTGGTGAGGATGGCGGTGAGGTCGCCCTGAATCTGGAGGGCGGGGCCGGAGGTCTGCTGGAAACCGACATCGAGTTCATTGGCAATGATGGTGGCGAGGGTGGTTTTGCCCAGCCCTGGAGGGCCGAAGAGGAGGACGTGGTCGAGGGCCTCGCCACGGGATTTGGCGGCCTGAAGAGCGATGTCGAGCTGTTCTTTTGCTTTCGATTGTCCGATGAACTCGCGGAGCCAGCGGGGGCGGAGTTTGAGTTCAAAGCCCTGCTCTTCTTCGGCGCGGGAGGCGCTGACGAGACGTTCCGGGGTGTTGTCGCGGGCGATGGCCATGCTGAAGGAAGTGTAGCGGGGTGGGGTTGCGGGTGCAACCGGGAGGAGTGGCGCGCCAACTTGTAAACGAGCGTACCCGTCCGGCCGACTGCGTATACAGGAGATTACATTGGCGTACTACGCCGGGTTGGCGACTAGCGGATTCTAAAGAAGATAGGCAGGGCGAGGAATGGCTATCAACTTGCAAGAGCAAAGTGCGAGAATGCTGCGACTGTGTAGCATTCAGGCCTGGACGGATCAGTTCATGGCCGGTCTGTCCAGTCTGTTTTAGGAGTTATGCATCCTGGCGAGCGCCGCAAACCTGGAACGGGCGAAGTGCTTGTGCCGCTGGTTGGGCAGGTTTAATAACTGTCTTGATTCCGTATGAAGAGGGACGCCTTTGCGGATCGGCGGTTTAGTTACCTTCGGACTTATAGTCGAAGGTGGAAGAGGGTATGCGACTTCGTCGGGAAATGGCGGGGCCGAAGCCGGTCGGAGACCCAGGAGGTCATCGATGTTCAATAGAACGTGCTTGAATGCGTTGCTGGTGGCTGGACTTGCCCTGGCGGTTGTTGGCTGCACCAGTACTCAGGTGGATTCCATCACGATTAGCCCGGCGTCTCAGTCTCTGGTGGTTGGACAGACAGCGTCGTTTACTGCGACGGGGATAATTGGCCACGGGGCTCATCCTTCGACCTCTGAGAATGTAACTTCCATGGTGACCTGGGCCTCCAGCGCTCCAGCCGTGGCGACCGTGAGTTCTTCCGGCGTCGTCACGGCAGTGTTCGCGGGCACTGCAACGATCACTGCAAGTATGCCCGGGTTCACCGGCGTTGTTTCCAACACCGCGACGGTCACGGTTACGGGCACGGTCTCAGTGGCGGAGCCCCTCGTGTCGCTTTCTATCGTTCCAGCATCTCAGATTGTCGTGTCCACGAATGAGACCGGCCAGTTCATCGCGATTGGAACCTCCAGCTCGGGGCTTCAGCTGGATGTGACAAACCAGGTTACCTGGGGTTCGAGCGACGTGAAGGTTGCGACAATTATTGCCTCCGGCCTTGCTACGGGGTTGAACCCTGGCTCGACAACGATCTCGGCTATCTGGAAGAATCCCGATGGCAGCGTGGTGACGGGGACTGCGGCGTTCTCGGAACTTACAGGCGTTGGGACGACATTGTCGACGGTGACGGTCTACATGGTTAGCAACAATGGCGGCACCGGGACCGTAACAGCCGCTGCCCCAGGCACCACTACGCCGCTGATAATCAGTTGCGGTTACAACTCTCTGAACGAGTGCGTGGGGAATTTCCCCTTGGGATCTACATTGACCTTAACCGCAACTCCGGCACCCGGCGATACGTTCGGTGGATGGACAGTTAACTGCGCGCCAAACCAGCCCACCGCTCCCACCGGGTCAAACACTTGCAACGTTCAGAATTTGCCGGGCAATGAAACGGTTGGGGCCATTTTCAGCAACTGAGGCGCAACCATGCCCAAGAAAGCCGCTCTTCGGGGCGGCTCTCTTGCGTTTGAGGGTAAAGGTTGGCAGGGCTACTCCGGGCGGGTTCCCGACGGGGAGAGGACGAAGTCAGACGGAGTCCGCACGGGAAGGGAATAATGGGCGTCCAGATCGGCGGCCAGCACCGCGGAGATTTCAGGCCGGCCGGGTCGAACGTGGACACGGATTCGCTTGTTCTTCAACAGCTCGAGCCACTCCCACGCCCGCTCTTTGTCTGGAAAGGGGCGCGAAAAGTCTCCGGAATAGTAGTGGACCTCTCCTCCGTCGTTGACGCTATAGGAGTACTTGAATGTTGCATCGAATTGCCGCGCGCTGCCGAAGAATTTGGTTCCCGCCTTCACGTCGATGGATTGAACCTGCCCTTCCGCGACGAGCCAGTGTTGCGCCAGGCGTGCCTGGCGGCGTTTGATCCACCGTCGCACTAACGCAGCGAGCGACGCCGCAACCGGCGCGAGCAGATTGTGAAACGGAACCCAGGAATGAAACGAGTTCCACTTGATCCGCTTGAAGAGCTCGATGATGTCGGGGGTGGTCAGCATGGTGAATTCTCTCTGCTGGAAGTTACCTAACACGATACAACAGGCGGGAGCGGGTTGCCGGGTCAGTTGGCAGGCGCTCAAGAAGTGCGATCAGGCCGGCAGGGTCACGACGCCAGCTACCAGCTTGTAGTGGTAACCCTGGAAGGGTTCGCTCAGGCTTATGGTGAGGAAGGTCTTGAGGGGCTTGCCTCTGAAGAAGAAGCCGTGCGGGTAGATGCCGGCGGGCAAAAGGTTAAGTTGATTCAGCCACGCGGGGTCGGTGACGGAGAGATCGAAGCGGACGCGGCTTTCGTGGTTGGCTCGAAAAAGCGCACGATTTCTTCGCTTGCCATTTTCCTCGCGAACCCACCACCACAAGTCTTCGGGCTGGATCAATTCAAGTGACCTTTCTCTTGGCGCTTCCATGACCGTTGCTGTCGAGACGCAGTCACTGTATCCCTGTAATACGGACGGTCCGTTGCTGATGTGGTCGGAGAGGTGTTCCAGGTCGCGTGGTTCGCCGAATCGGTGAGCCAGGCGCCAGGGCTTTCCCAACACATACACATCTTCCGGATGGCAGTTGGAGCCGCATTTCTCGCCGAGTTCTACCTCGAAGACATCCAGGAGCGCGGCCTGCTTGCCGTCTGAATAGCAAGTTTCCTTCATGGTCAGGCAGCCGGGAACCTGGAGACCGATCAGGCGGACCCACTTTTTCGTGACAAGGCTGATTCCGGCAACACAGCGATGGTCATGCTTGTACGAGTTGGCAAGGCAAAGAATCCGGTCGAGGCCCATGGTGCTAGACACACCTTCAGAACGTGAATTAAAGATGGTGAATTTCTACGCCTTCCCAGCACTTCTGTAAATATTCGAGGACCAGGCGGCGATGGCAGTGCTCCGCGGTTGGCTCGCTGCACAGGAGCACGGTTTTCCGC
This sequence comes from Acidobacteriaceae bacterium, assembly GCA_003138365.1. Classification (GTDB taxonomy): domain Bacteria; phylum Acidobacteriota; class Terriglobia; order Terriglobales; family Acidobacteriaceae; genus Telmatobacter. Next base: position 37,059 of record PLFY01000137.1, on the reverse strand, counting down.
GCAAAGCTCTCTTTATCGAGAGTGGATTCAATGTTTCTGGCGCGCATGAGGGCAAGAAAGGCTTCCTCATATGCATCCCATCCGCCCTTGTGTTTCTTGTAAGCGTCCAGCATTTCCTGCGTTGGGGCGAGCAGCGGCTCATGTTCATAAGCTGCGGCGCAGATCTCACGCAGGAAGTAGGCCAGGTCGGCCTGCTTGGCGAATGCGGCGAGCTGCGAGGTGTTGTTCAGTCGCACGTCGAGGAGGCGCTCAATGCCGTGAGCCTTCAATGTGCCGAAGAACTGGCTGGCGCTCTTTTGGGTAAAACCGATGCTGTAGATCTCCATTTGTCCTCGTCGAGTTCAGCGAAGAGTGCGGGCTGGGCGCCGACCAGCGGCTTGCCGGATTCGGCGGCAACCACAGCGTCGGATTCCAGGCGGCCATCTCCGCGGATGTGGACCATGGTATGGCCGCGTTCGGTGAGCACGCGGCCGATGAGCAGGCGGCGGTGGCAGTGGGCGGGGTCTTCCTCTCCGCAGAGCAGGGCTATGCTGAAGCGCTCCATGCCGGTCTCGAGCCGGGCGATTGCTGCCTTGAAGCGGGCGTCGTCGCGGAGGCGGCTGTAGAGCACGCGGCCCGAGGCGTCGTAGTAGGTCGGATTGGCGGGACGGCCGCCCAACTCCTCGCCAAGAAAAAGGTAGTGAATCTTCGCCTGCTCCAGCGACTTTTGCATGAGTTCCCTGTCGAACTGCGGAACATATTTCGAGTAGGGAGAGCTGCGCGTATCGACCACAACCTCGACCTGGTGCTGGCGAACAAGGGCAAGCCATGTTTCGAGGTCGTGGTTAGAGTGGCCGAGAGTGAAGAAACTGCTCATGCGCGTGCCCTTGGCTAGGAGGATAGCACTTTGCCACTTGTTCTCCCATTGAGGAAATTGGCGCCAATTCCATTTTTGCCTTTCGGACGCATAGGCAGAATCGCTGCTGACGGGTCTACTCCGGCAGCTTGACGCCAGGCCAATAGCGGAAGGCGCGGAAGGTTGCTTTTCCCTGGCCGACTGCGTAAACAGCGGGACGCACATCGAGGAAACCGCCAAGGACGTTATGGTCCATGCCGGAGATTTCGGCGGATTCCTGGGTGCGGCGCCACGGTTGGCCGGGAAGGCGGTAGTAGAAGTCGATCTCCTGGCGGTCGTTGACGATGCGAAGCGTGGCGTGAGTGACGCCTTTTTCAACGTGACTGTGGATGCTGTCCGTGGCGAGCCGCGCACAGATCCCCTCGGTAGTGAGCAGGATTCCCACCATATGGCTGGGGTTGTAGAAAAGCAGCAGGCCCGACTCGCATCCCGGCTCGACTTCGATATCGACTTCGACGGTGTAGGAGTGGCCGCCAACTGGAGTGGTGAGGACAGAGGTGTCGGCCAGCGATTTGCTCTCCGCCCGAAGGGTCAAAGCGCCTTGGCCGGTGGTAAACCGCGTGGTGTCGAATTCGTGCCAGAAGGCCCACTGGAGTCCGAGGTCCGGCGTGTTGAAGTCATCTGAGGGGTCCAGCGGCAACTGCTGGCTCGCCCCCTGGACCGGCAAGGGGATGGCGGAATCGGCGGTCATGTCCGCGGTCATGCGGAACCAGCCGTCGCGAGTCCACTCGATGGGCAGCAGCAGGAGTTGGCGGCCGAGCGTGCGGTAGCCGTACTCATAAGCGTGGACGGTGATATACCACTTGCCGTCGGGGGTGTCGACCAGGCGGCCATGGCCAAGCGACATCCAGCGTTCGTCGCGGGTGCGGGTGTGGACGATGGGATTGTAGGGCGAGAACTCCCAGGGCCCGTCGGCGTGGCGGCTGCGGGCGGAGATGACCATGTGGCTGGTGGCCGGGCCGGCGGTTCCCCCTTCGGCCACATTCAAATAAAAGTAGCCGTTGTGTTCCAGAAGCTTGGGGCCTTCGAGGCAGACGCATTCCACTCGCATTGAGGCCGGTATGGGCCAGGGGTCGAGCACGGTTTTAGGCGGGTGCAGAACGGCCAGGCCGTCAGGCGTGAGCTCGGCCATCCTGCCGCCATTCATGTAGAGAAAGCGCCGGCCGTTCTCGGCAATGTGGGCCGGGTCGATGGCATTGATGCCGAGATCGATCGGCTCGCTCCATGGCCCCTTCGGGTCATCGGCGTGGACTACGCGGAGCTGGCCGCCTGCCGGAAAGTAGATGTAGAACTTGTCCTGGTACTGGCAGAGGTACGGCGCCCAGACGGTCCCGTAATAGCGTTGCAGCGCGGCTGCGACGGGGCGCCAGTTGATGAGGTCGCGTGAGTGCCAGATGAGCAGTCCGGGGGCGTAGTCGAAGCTCGAGTGGGTCAGGTAGAAGTCCTGGCCCACGCGGATGGGGCTGGCGTCGGGGTGGTCGCCGCCCAGGATCGGGTTGCGATAGGTCATGGCGGATTGAGCGAGGCCGAGGCCCGATTTGGAAGCGAGAAAGAAAGCGGCAGCGGTGTTCACGGCGAAGCGGCGGCGGGTTAGCATGGCGGGGTCAGTTTACGGTTGGGGGTTGGTATACGTAAAGCGATGAATATGGCGGGCCAGCGCGTCAGCGCCTGCCATACGCGGTTTGGCGTCTGCGATTTAGAGGAAAGGCGTGTTGGGACGTTTAGACTGGAACCTGTCCATTGAACGCGATGACCCTTCGGTTGAACAGGATTCGGCGCTTCCACTTCAATCTGCCGCAGCGCATAGCGGCGGGGTTGCTCGCGCTTTTTCTCATCCACGGGCTATGGCTTACAGAGCACCAGACACTGACGGACCGCGATTACCAATATGCGCGGTGCGGGCGCGAGATGTGGGAGCGGCCCTCGGCGCTGACCGGCTACTACACCACCTGCGGAAACATTCACGATGGGGTTCTGGGATACCGGCTGGCGGGCCTGCCGCTCACCCTCAACCTTTTGGCCGAGCGTGGGCTGGACCTGGTGCGCAAGCCGGAAGACCGCTATGTGCAGGCGCCGGGCGAGCTCAGTACCTGGGAGCTGCGCCACCAGCTTACCCACATCCTGTTGCTGGAACGGCTGCCGTTTCTGCTTGCCGGGGCCTTGCTGGGCGCCGGCCTGTGGTGGGTTACGCGGCGGCTCTACGGCAACCTGGGCGGCTATACGGCGCTGGCGCTTTACTGCTTTTCACCCGCTGTACTGAAGGCTTGTGTCGCGCCGAATGCTGAAGTTCTGGCGGCGCTTGGCGTGTATGGCGGCGTGTATACGTGTATCGGCGTCGCCCATGCCATGCAGGGACCGCGGCGGAAGTGGCGGCCGCGGATTGTGTTGCTGACGGCGGCCTTTGGCGTGGCGGCGGCTTCGCATATTGCGGCGCTGCCTGTGGTGGCGCTGCTGGGGCTGGCGGCCATGCTTTGGGTGGCGGAGGGGCGCCGAACTCAAGTGCTGCCGGTGGTGCTCATCGCCGTGGCCGGCGCGCTGCTGGTGGTGTTTGCCTGCTACGGGTTCTCGCCGGATGCGTTCAGCTACCTGTTCAGATCGTCCGCGGGGTTTCTGTGGGTCTCTGTGGACCCGGCCAGGCGGTTCTTTTCCACGCTGGCGAACGCCGGAGTCACGGTGGCCGCGGTTGCCGCCGCAGTGCTTTATGTGGGTCTGCGGAAGTCGCGCTACTTCGGGAATACCGCTCCGCTGCTTTGCTTTCTCGTGTTGGTCATGCTGGTCATGATCGGGGTTCCAGGCAGCCCGTGGCTTTGGGCGCTGCCGTTTCTGCTCACGTTTGTGGGCGGGGTGTTTGCGGATGCGTACGAGGGGCCGCGAGGACGGTTGGCGATGGCCGCCGCGGGGACGATTCTGCTGCTGCAGGCTGTGTTCTGCGTGCTGAGTCTGCCGGGGTTGTTGTGAGGGGGCGCGGTCGGGTGCCGTCTTTCAGGGAGGCTCTTCCGATTTCAATGTTTCTTCTTGAGCTGATAAGCATTGGAATTTGAGGGTTCGCAGGTATGGGGAATAGCAGAGGGATTCGAAATGGCAGGCAAGACAAAAATGCACTTGAAGACATTAGGCATTCTGGAGCATAATGATGACGGACCATGGAAGATCGGATTCCACGACGAGTTCTTCGAGGAGTATGGAGCCTGGTCCGAGGCGGTTCAGGATGCAATCCTCAGTTCACTCGGTAAGTTGCGGGAATTCGGGCCTTCCCTTGGGCGGCCAAGCGTAGACACTCTCAAGGGGTCCGACTATCCGAACATGAAGGAACTCCGGGTGGATGCGGAGGGCGGGGTCTGGCGAATTGCCTTTGCTTTTGATCCAAGACGAAGGGCGATCCTTTTGACGGGCGGGAATAAGACCGGCATATCGAAGGGCCGATTTTACTCAATGCTTATACGAGTTGCCGATGCGCGGTATAGGCAGTACTTGAAAACCATCGGAACAGAAGGGAAAAGGAAATGACGATCTCACTTGAGGCAATTCTACAAAGCCTCCCGGAAGAACGGCGCCGGCGGATTGAAAAGCGAGCGGCGGAGTTGATCGCCGAAGAACTGAATCTGCGCGAGTTGCGCCGTCTGCGGAGATTGACCCAGGCCAAGCTATCCAAAAAGCTCAAGATCGGGCAGGAGGGGGTTTCACGGATTGAGAAGCGCACGGACCTGTACCTCTCGACGCTACGCACCTACGTCGAGGGTGTGGGCGGCAAACTCTCGTTGATCGTCGAGTTTCCTGACCGTGCCCCCGTAGTTCTAGCTGGATTTGGCGAAAACGAGGGCGAAACCAAGGCCAAAAAGAGGGCCAGGATCTCGGCCAAATCCAGGGCCGGGACGCGCCGCGCCGCGTGAGAAACTGAAGCGTGCGGCGTGAGCTTTCGCTAGCTTTCGTGAAGGTGTCCTAAAGAACCTATAAAACCAAGCAAAATAAGGACTTATTTATCCGTGTTTGCCTTGCTTAAACTGCCTTGAAACGGATAAAATAGAAGCATAGCCCGCGCAGTCCGGCCCCGCTTTCTCCGGAACCTTTTTGCCGCCTTGTGGCGGGCCTGAAAAACCCTATGGCAGACGATCAGAATCCCCAACTCCCTCTCGAAGGCGGAACGCCGCCAAACAGCGGCACCAACCTCATTCCGATCAACATCGAAGAGGAGATGCGCCGCTCGTATCTCGACTACTCGATGTCGGTGATCATTGGGCGGGCGTTGCCGGATGCGCGCGACGGGTTGAAGCCTGTCCACAGGCGCGTTCTCTACACGCTCAGCGAGATGGGCCTCGAGCACAACAAGAAATACGCAAAGTGCGCAAAAGTGGTTGGCCAGGCGATGGGTGTGTACCATCCCCACGGCGACTCGGCCATCTACGACACCCTGGTGCGCATGGCGCAGCCGTTTACGTTGCGCTACACGCTTGTGGATGGGCAGGGAAACTTCGGCTCGGTGGACGGCGATCCGCCGGCTGCGATGCGTTACACCGAGTGCCGCTTGATGCGGATTGCCGGCGAGATGCTGGCCGACATCGAGATGGAGACGGTGGACTTTACGCCGAACTACGACGAGTCCACATTTGAGCCGACGGTGCTGCCGACGCGCATTCCCAATCTGATCGTCAACGGGTCGAGCGGAATCGCGGTGGGCATGGCGACGAACATTCCGCCGCACAATTTAACTGAGGTAGTGAACGCGGCCATCGAACTGGTGCAGCACCCGGAACTGGCGCAGAACCGTGAGGCAGCGCTGGCCATCGTGCTGAAACACGTGCAGGGACCGGACTTCCCGACGGGCGGATTCCTCTATGGCAAGTCCGGGATTCCGCAGGCCTACAAGACCGGCCGCGGCCGCTTCATGATGCGCGCGAAGGTGGCGACGGAGTACCTGACCAAAGAGAAGCAGGCGATCATCGTCACCGAAATTCCCTATCAGGTGAACAAGTCGAAGCTGATCGAGCGCATCGCCGAACTGGTCAACGACAAGATCGTGGACGACATCAGCGACGTGCGCGACGAGAGCGACCGCGACGGAATGCGTATCGTCATCGAGCTTAAGCGCGGCTCGCAGCCTGAGATTGTGCTCAACCAGCTCTACAAGCACACCCAGATGCAAGAGAGCTTCTCCATGATCTTCCTTGCGGTGCTGAACGGGCAGCCGCGGGAGCTGGGGCTGGATGAGGCGATTCGCTGCTTCATCAACCATCGCATCGACGTGGTGCAGCGCCGCACGGTCTTCCTGCTGCGCAAGGCCCGCGAGCGCGAGCACATCCTCGAGGGCTACAAGATTGCGCTCGACAACCTGGACACGGTGATCAGGATCATTCGCGCGTCGGGTTCGCGCGTTGAAGCTCGCGAGAACCTGTATGCGTGGGGCAAGGGCACTGAGATTGTGGTCACGCTCGACCGCGAGCGCCTGGCGCATGAAGAGCGCGGCCTCACGCTGCGGCAGATTGACGCTATTCTCGAGTTGCAACTCTACCGGCTCACCCAGCTCTCCATTGACGAACTGCTCAAAGAACTGGAGCAGGTGCGCGAGCGCATCGCCGAGTACGAATCGATTCTGGCCAGCGAAACCAAGCTGCGCGCAGTGATTGTCAAGGAGCTTGAAGAAGTGCGCGACAAGTACGGCGACGCGCGGCGCACTCAAATCGTGGATGAAAGCGCCGAGTTGCAGCTTGAGGACCTCATCGCCGACGAGCAGGTGGCCGTGACTGTGAGCCATCAGGGCTACCTGAAGCGCACGCCCATCAGCATCTATCGCCAACAGCGGCGCGGCGGCACGGGGCGCACCGGCATGAAGACGCGCGAAGAGGATTTCGTCGCGCAGTTGATTGTGGACTCAACACACGCGTTTCTGCTGTGCTTTACCAACACCGGCCGCGTGTATTGGCTGAAGGTGTATGAGATTCCCGACGTCAGCGCCGCGGGCAAGGGAAAATCCATGCAGAGCCTGCTCGACTTGCAGCAGGGCGAGAATGTGCGCGCCATTCTGCCGGTGCGCGATCTTGAAGAAGAAGGCAAGTTCATCTTCTTTACCACGCAAAAGGGCACGGTGAAGAAGACGCCGCTCAAGGACTTCTCGAACGTGATGGCGCGCGGGATTATCGCCATTGGGATAGACAACGACGATGAGCTGGTCAAGGCGCGCATCACCGACGGCAGCCAGATTGTTTTCCTGGCCACGCATCTGGGCATGGCCATTCGCTTTGACGAGAACGATGTCCGCTCCATGGGCCGTCCGGCCTACGGCGTGCGCGGCATCGCTCTCGCCAAGAACGACTACGTCGTCGGTGTGGCCATCACTCCCAAGGAGCACGAGCCCGGCGAGTACCGTATTCTGGCCATCACTGAAAACGGCTTCGGCAAGCGCACCAATGTCGAGATGTACCGCCTGCAAACCCGCGGCGGCAAGGGCGTCAANNATCCGCATCGACACCAAGACCATTCGCGCCGCCGGTCGCGCCACGCAGGGTGTGCGCCTGTTGAACCTCGAGCCCGAAGACAAGGTCGCCGCCGCCGTGATCATTCCGCCCGAGGAACTGAAGGACGACGAGCCGACGCTGCTGTAGTAATCAGGCTTGAGGTTTCCCAGGTCTCAAAAACGAGACCTGGGATTTCGTCTGATCAACCGCTTTTCCCCGGGTGGGCCGGATGCCCAGGTCTCGCTTTTGAGGCTTGGGATCAGCAACAGAGTAAAGTGAATGTGAACCATGAGAATCAACAGGACAATTCGCAGGGTTACGGACCTCAAGGCGCAACGATTGGAGACTTACCGCTACTGGCAGAGTCGTCCCTGCGCCGAGCGCATCGAGGCCGTCGCGGAGATCGTCCGGGGAGCCTATCTCGCCAAAGGGATCGACCTGGAACTCCGGCCATCGGACAAGACCCTGGTCCGCGTCGAACGTCCAACTTGGAAGGCGGTATGAAAGGCGAAGGCAGATGCTGAAGGATCAGAGTGACCTCCTCATTGCACTCAACGCCCGCGGCGTTAAGTACCTTGTGATTGGCGGCCAAGCCGTTAGCATTCATGCCGAGCCGCGAGGCACCAAGGACCTCGACGTTTTCATCAAGGCCGACGAGGAGAACAGCAAGGCCGTCTTTGCCGCTTTGGCCGATTACGGCGCCCCACTTGGCGGGATGACCCCAGCCGACTTCAACGACAAGCCGACGACCGTATTCCAGATGGGCGTTGAGCCGGGCCGGGTTGACATTCTGCAAGGAATTGCCGGCGTACACTTCGATGAAGCGTGGGAGTGCCGAGTCGAGGAACTCCTCGACGGCAACACTCCGGCACACATCATCTCGCGAGAGCACCTGATTCAAAACAAGCTCGCTGTGGGACGGTTCCAGGACCTTGCGGACGTGGAGAAACTTCGCGAAGCCGCTCTTGAAGGTCAATCTTCTGAAGAACCCGCGAATGAGGACGACAACGAACGATAGGCGCATGACCGGCCTTTGCGGCGAAAAGAGACGGATGGTTTGGCCAGCCTTCTTTGTCTGGACCGAGCTTTCCACCTAGTCCCCGACAACAGCGTCTAATTATCAGACGCAAGCGCATCCTGCGAGGTACTCGGAGCGGAGGCTGGATGAGGCTACACTGGAGATGCTCTGGATTCTCCGCACACTCCTTTATGCTGCGGACCGCATTCACCCTGCTTGTGATGGCTGTGCTTTCGATGAGCGCAGCCAACGGCTCGCCGGCTCCGCTGGCGAAGGCGCACAGCAGCGCCCGGGCTGCGGTCACCTCCCACGAATTCAAGAAAAACACCAAAAAGACTCACCACACGGTGGCCGTTAAAGCTGGCCACGCGACTGGACACACAGCCAGGCAGACGCCTGTGCATGAGGTTGTGCGCAAGACTGGGCCTGGAAGCAGGCGTGGACTTTCGCGTAGGAACGTCCGCAAGCAGCAGGCGACGGCCGAGCCTGCCTCGCTGCATGGCAGACGAGTTGCCCTGCCTGCGCCGTTGGTGGGGTCGTACGAGTCGCTGGCCCGGCAAAACGATAAAACCGAAGACGACGATCTGGAGCGGATCGAGGACGAAGACGATCTGGCCGACCGTATCGCACGCAAGGTGCTGGTGCCGGTTCCAGCCTCGGCGTCGCTGACAGTGAATGGCGACCTGCCGGAAAGCCACCGCTACTGCCGGCCTTGGACCGCGCGATTTCTAGCCGACCTGGCAAAGGTACATGCGACGCTCTTCCACAAGCCGCTCGAGGTGAGCTCCGCTGTGCGGACGGTGGACTACCAAAAGCAGCTGATGCAAACGAATGGGAATGCGGCGGCGGCCGAGGGTGACGTGGTGAGCCCGCATGTGACTGGGGCGACCGTCGACATTGCCAAGCTGGGGCTCAGCCGGCAGGAGATGGGCTGGATGCGGAGCTGGCTGCTCCCGTTACAGCAGGCGGGCAAGATCGATGTGGAGGAGGAGTTCCAACAGGCCTGCTTCCACATTACGGTGTATAAGAGTTACGTTCCGCCAAAGCCAGCGGTGAAGGCTGGCCCAGCGAGGGCGGGGCGGTCGAAGACAAGGCACAGTACGCCAGGGCAGGGTGCGGCTGGTCAGGGCAAGGCAACCCAGGAAACCAGGCTGCCGCCGCCGGCCTCGGCTGACGAGATCGCTTCGCGGGGAAGGTAGAAGGCGCTCGTCTCCTCGCTTTTGGCGCGTCCATAGAAATTGATTTTGAGTGCAGAGCCATTCAAGGATACAATCGCGGGCAAAAGCATTTCTTTCCTGGAGTTGCCGGGAACGAGCCCAGCGGCCTGTTGCCTTTTCCGGACAAGACGCAACCCTTCGCGACAGGGGCCCGGTCTACGCAGGGATGGATTTGCATTGAGCCGCAAATGGCTTGCGAGAGGCGGAATCATGAGCGATATGGGAGTGGTACCTGTGGCCGAGTCAGCCCCTGAGGGCCTCAGCCAGTGGCAGCGCGTGACAAACACGTTTACGGCGCCGTCGAAGACCTTTGAAGACATCAAGCGGGGCAACAAGAGCTGGTGGCTGCCGTTTGTGATCTTTGCTGTGCTTGGTTACATTCTGTTTGCGGCCATTTACTTCAAGATTGGCATGCAGCAGGTCGTCGACAACCAGATTCAGCTCAACCCCAAGCAGGCAGAGGCCATGGCGCAGGCGCCGCAGGCGCAGCGTGAGTTATCGGAGAAGATATCGCTGTACATTACCGAGGGTGTATTTGTCGCCAATCCATTACTGGTGTTGGGTGGCGTGGCCCTTCTTTCGCTCGGACTATGGGGCACGATCAATTTTGTCTTTGGCGGCAAAGCCAAGTTCGGCAGCATTTTTGCCGTATGGATGTTTGCCAGTTTGCCGGGAATCATCAAATCGGTGCTGGGGACTGTCGTGATCTTTGCGGGGGCTGCGCCGGAGTCCTTCAACATCAAGAATTTTGCCCCTACAAATGCGGGGGCTTTTCTGAATCCGCTGGAGACCAACCAGGCGCTCTACGCGTTGGCGACCTCGCTGGACGTGGTTACCATCTGGACGCTCGTTCTGCTGGGGATGGGTACGGCGATTGTGGCGGGGGTAAAGCGCACTTCCGGCTACATCGCGGTCTTCGGATGGTGGGCGATCCTTGTGCTGGTCGGCGTGGGTATTGCGGCCATTACCGGCTGATCTTCGGGATTCACCTGTACAGACAAACAGCTCGAATCCTAATGGATTTGAGCTGTTTGTCTGTGCACAGGTATCTCGTCTGCAGGAGCCCAAAACTTCACTTTCGATGATCCTCAATCCATTGAGCAGAGAAATTCCTGTCTTCAATTTCTGGAATCGTAAGAGGACCTTTTTCGATAGTCCTCTGCCAGCCCAACACTCTAGCTCCTACGATACGTCCCGTCTTCTCTTCCACACGCAATACCGCTCCCGAGGCACTAATCATATAGGTGCACTTCGACTTTGGCTCGGCGAACTGGATGTGCATGACATCTGCGAGGTCATCATATTCGAATGTCATTTTTCTTTGTCCTTCCCGGCGTCCGAATTAACCCAGAAAATCTCGCCAACATTGCGGGACAGGTAAGGGGGGTCGGGGAAAAAGGATGTTGTAACGTTGCCTTGTCCTTTGCCAGCTTCGTAAGTGTCATCGGGCTGGAGATCATAATAGAAAACCGGCGTCCTCAGAAGGTGGTTTTCCTCGCCAACAAATTTCTCAAAAATGCAGGTCTGAGCGCCAATTTCGGGGTGCGCGCTACGCCGAATCTGGTCCGGGGCGATCACCGATTCCCGCACGTCACCGAGATCTGGCAGCACTTCGTTGAATTCAGCATTGTGCTTCGGCGCGGTGTGCAAGAGCCATGTTTTCTCGTAAAGAACGACCCTATTCCCGAATGGGTCGAACACAAAAAACATGACGTTCTTATTGTTTGACACTGGCTTTGCCTACTGCAGTTGCTTGCACAAGTGCCGATTTATGCCGCTCAACAACTTGTTTGAGAACCTGCGCGAGTGGGTCTGCTAGCGCAATCGGCAATGTGACAGCCGACTTCAATTCCATCTTCGAATCCTGCTGGCCCGGCACTTGCCAATTTCCACAAAGTACAAGGTAAAGTCGGTGAGCGTTCCACCAGCCCCTATGTGATTCGCATAGACAGCGGAAACATTGTGCGGGTTGGAAATGGCCAAGTTTTGTACCGCCAACCCAAACGGAACAACTTTCCGGACTTTTTGACTTGCTCTGGCATAATTTCAGTATCCCACACTGAGGTTAAATACTTGGACGCACAGTATTCATCGATACGAGGCGGCAAGTCAACAACCGTTTCGTGTTACATACACGTAGGAACATCCCAATAGGGAACAATAGGCGAAAGGTTAAGTAGCAGCCTTTCGGTACCAGCATCGCACTAAAAGGACACAACCCAAAGCTAAGAGCTAAACGCTCGAAGCTGCTCTTACTCGTTCCAACGCCGCATGATCAGCGTCGCGTTGATGCCGCCGAATCCGAATGAGTTAGACAGGGCTACGTCGAAGCTATGGTCGATGGGCTTATTGGGCACGTAGTCCAGAATGCACGCGGGGTCGACGTTGTCCAGGTTGATGGTGGGCGGAAGCTGCTGGTTGACCAGCGCCAGCACGGAGATTCCGGCCTCGAGCCCGCCCGCGCCGCCAAGCAAGTGGCCGGTCATGGATTTGGTGCCGCTGATCTTGAGCTTGTGGCTGAGAGCGTGCTCGCCGAAGACCAGTTCAATCGCCCGCGACTCATTGCCGTCGCCCGCCGGGGTAGAGGTGGCGTGGGCGTTGACGTAGCCAACTTCTTCCGGGGCGATGCCGGCGTCCTTCAGCGCCGCCCTCATCGCCCGCTGCGCGCCTTGGCCCTCCGGCGCGATGCCCGTCATGTGGTAGGCGTCGGCGCTCATGCCGTAGCCAATCACCTCGGCAAGAATCTTCGCCCCACGAGCTTTGGCAAACTCCAGCTCTTCGAGAATAAGAATGCCTGCACCTTCGCCGATCACAAAGCCATCGCGATCCCTGTCAAACGGGCGGCTGGCGCGCGTGGGCTCGTCGTTTCTGGTGGAGAGGGCGCGCATGGCCGCAAAGCCGCCTACCGAAAGCGGCGTGACGGAGGCCTCCGCGCCGCCGGCAATCATCACATCGGCGTCGCCATGCATGATCATGCGCACCGAGTCGCCAATGGAGTTGGCGGATGTTGCGCAGGCTGTTGCGGTGGCGGAGATGGGCCCCTTGGCGCCGTAGCGGATGCTGATCTGCCCGGCCGCCATGTTCACAATCACCGCGGGAATGAAGAAGGGTGAAATCTTGCGCGGGCCGCCTGCAAGCAGGTTGGAATGCTCGCGCTCGATGATCTCAAAGCCGCCGATACCGGAGCCGATGAAGACACCGACTCGATCGCCGATCTCCGGGGTGATCCGCAGGCCGGCCTGGGCGATGGCTTCCTGCGTAGCGGCGAAGGCAAAATGGATGAACCGCCCCATCTTGCGCGACTCTTTTTTATCCACGAAGTCGAGGGGGTCAAAGTTCTTGACCTCGGCGGCGAAGGTGACCGGGAAGCCGGTGGTATCGAAGCCCTGAATGGGCGCCATACCACTGGCGCCGGCCAAGAGCTGCCGCCAGACTTCGGGAGCGGTGTTGCCCACACCGCACACCAGCCCAAGGCCGGTGATAACGACGCGACGACTCACCGGCTACTTGGCGCCTTTCGCGCTTTTCTCGTTCTTCTCGATATAGTCGATGGCGTCTTTGACGGTCTTGATTTTCTCGGCGTCTTCGTCTGGAATCTCCAGGTCGAAGGCCTCTTCAAACTGCATCACCAACTCGACCACGTCGAGCGAATCCGCGCCCAGGTCTTCCTGGAAGCTGGCGCCGGGGGTAACCTCGGCTTCGTCCACCTGCAACTGCTCGACGATGATCTGCTTAACCTTCTCTTCAACGGCCATGCGTGCTTCTCCTCGTATTTTTTTTGAATCTCGAAAATCTGTCCGGGGGCAAAGTTCGTTCCCGTTCCGCTTGCCTACGATACCGGGCCGCGGCATGAAAACACAACCATCGCGCCAAAAAAATGCGCGTGGCCCCTAAACTCCAAGTCTACCGGGCGGGTGGGGGTGTGTAAAGGACGGTGGAAGTCAGGGAATAGGGAATAGGGAGCAGGGAACAGAAAACAGGCTGAATTTAGCGGGATATACACAGACGGAAGGCGTACATTAGGCGAAGCGGGGAAAGGGAAGACAGATGCAGGCTTTGATTGGCGGAATCGTCGCTGCTTTTGTGGGAATCGTTGTGGGATTCTGGCTTCGTGGCGCATCCGCGAAAGCGGAAAAGACGCTGCTGGAACGCCGAACCCAGGAATTGGCCGGTGAACTGAGCGCCTTGCGCGGCGAGTTGGCGCAGTGTCAGGCGGATTCGGCAACGCGCGCGGGATTCGAATCGTTGGCCTCGGAGCGGGAAAGAACCATCGCGCAGTTGGCCGGCGCGCGGGACGGCTTGCAACTCAAGTTGCAAGCCCAAGGTGAGGCGGCGCAGCAATCCGCGTCTAGGATCAGCCAACTGGAGGCTGAACTGAGGAGCGAACGGCAGGGATTGCAGGAGAAGCTGGCCCTGTTGGAGAGCGCCAAGCAAACGTTGGCCAATCAGTTTGAGGCGCTGGCCGGGGAGATTCTGGAGAAGAAGTCGAAGAGTTTTTCCGAGGGCAGTCAGAAGGAGTTGGGGACGCTGCTCACCCCGCTGCGCGAGCAGATCAAGGAATTCCGCGAGAAGGTTGAGAAGGCGCAGAACGACTCCAACACCGGAGTTACCAAGCTGGAGACGCTGATTGGGACGCTGGGCGGGCTGAATCAGCAACTCTCCGAAGAAGCGCGCAATTTGACCACAGCGCTGCGCGGCTCGTCGAAGGCACAGGGCGACTGGGGTGAACTCATTGTGCGCAATCTGCTTGAGAAGGCTGGTTTGCGCGAGGGCGAGCAGTTCCGCCTGCAGGAGACGTTTGACGGCGCCGCCGATGGGGACGAGCGTCAGAGAAAGTCGCGCCCCGACGTCATTGTGAACCTGCCTGGTGGCCGTCATCTGGTCATAGACTCCAAGGTTTCGTTGAATGCCTATACCGATTCAGTGAATGCAGCCACGGAAGAGGACCGCAAATCCGCTGTCAAGCGGCACTTGGCCAGCGTGCGCGGCCATGTGGACGAACTGGCGGGTAGGCGTTATCACAAGCTGGGCGCGCTGGAGACGCCAGACTTTGTGGTCATGTTTGTGCCCATCGAGCCGGCATTTCTGGTTGCGCTCCACGAAGACGAGGGCCTCTGGCGCTACGCCTATGAGAAAGAAGTTCTGCTCGTAGGCCCGACCACGCTGCTGTTTGTAATCCGCATCGTGGATAACTTGTGGCAGCAGGAGTTGCAAGCCCGCAGCGTACAGGATGTGATGAATCGAGGAGCCGAATTGTATGACAAGTTCGTCGGCTTCGTAAGCGACTTGGAGGCCGTGGGCAAAAGCCTGCGCGGCGCCGATCAGAGCTACAGCAATGCCATGAAGAAGCTGAGCGAAGGCCGCGGTAATCTGATCCGCCAGGTGGAGTTGCTGAGGGGCCTCGGCGTCCGCACCGGCAAATCTCTTCCGCGGAATCTGCTGGATGCCGCGGGAGCCGACGAGGAGCCGGGACTGGCATTGGCTACCGAAGCGGATGAGAGCGCCGAGGCGGAGTAATGGCGGCGGGAGCGGGGGCCTTCACAGGCCCCTGAACGAAGGCATGCGACAAAAATGGCTTCAGCCACGGGCGTTTCGTTTATGCTCCCGAGATGCGGCTTGCTCCACAAGACACTCGGACGTATCTGGTCACCGCTGTGACAGCGCAACGCCGCAGCCTTTTCCAGGTCGCTGCGACGGCGAAATTGCTTGAGCGAACCATTCTCGACTATCGCAGCCAAGGAAGATTCCTCTTGCGCGCGTTCGTCATCATGCCTGACCGTCAAGACATCAACTTGCTCTGAGGTTCCTCAGACGTATGCAATACAGCCACTATTGTTCATTCCCTGTCCGCTGATCCCTTATCTCTTCTCTGAAGGCCAACGCACAACGGCCACCCGAGGGGTGGCCGTTCTGCTTGCCGCTGTTAACTGAGCCGGGGCTACCGCTCGTTCTTGCGCCAGTTGATGAGATCGCCGAGCGTCGTGGTGGAGCTTGAGACGGGAGCTTTGTGGCTCTCGGTCTTGTAGCTCTCGACCTGGGCGCGGCTGGCTTCGTGGCCGACGGCGCGCAGGCTCAAGCCTACCTTCTTCTCTTCCACGTTGATCTTGATGATCTTGAACTCGTGCTCGAGACCCGTTTCCAGCTTGGACGGGCCGCCGCCCTCGTCGCCGGCCTCGGAGATGTGGCAAAGTCCTTCCACGCCCTCCGCGATCTCGACGAAAGCGCCGAACTGCGCCGTCCGCAGCACCTTGCCGTGAACCACGTCGCCCACGCGATGCGCGGCGAAGAAGCTCTCCCAGACGTCGGGCTGCAATTGCTTGATGCCCAGGCTGAGACGGCGGTTCTGCGGCTCGACGCCGAGAACGACTGCCTTGACCTTCTCGCCCTTCTTCACAATTTCAGAAGGATGCTTGACGCGCTTCGTCCACGAGAGATTAGACACGTGAACCAGGCCGTCTATTCCGTCTTCAATCTCAATGAAGGCGCCAAAGTCGGTGAGGTTGCGGACGCGTCCCTCGACGATGGTCCCGGCCGGATAGCGCTCGGTCAGGTTCTCCCAGGGGTTGTCGAGCAGTTGCTTCATGCCCAGCGAGATGCGGCGATCGGCCGGGTTCACGCTGAGGACGACTGTCTCGACTTCGTCGCCCGGCTTGACCAGCTTGGAGGGGTGCTTGAGCCGCTTCGACCAGGTCATCTCAGAGAGGTGAACCAGGCCTTCGATGCCCTGCTCCAGCTCAACAAACGCGCCGTAGTCGGTGACGGAAAGAACGCGGCCCTTGACGTGGGCGCCGACCGGGTAGCGCTCAGTGGCGTCAAGCCACGGGTCGGGAGTGAGCTGCTTGAAGCCAAGTGAAACGCGCTGCTTGTCCTTGTCGAACTTGAGCACCTTGACCTGGATTTCATCGCCGACGTTGACCAGGTCGCGCGGATGGGTGAGCCGGCCCCAGCTCATGTCAGTAATGTGCAGCAGGCCGTCGATGCCGCCGAGGTCGACAAACGCGCCGTAGTCGGTGAGGTTCTTCACGATGCCGGTGAGCACGGCGTCCTCGCCCAACTGCTCGAGCGTGCCGGACCGCTTGGCGGTCTGCTCTTCTTCGAGAATTTCCTTGCGGCTGACCACCACATTGCCGCGCTTCTTGTTGAGCTTGATGACACGGACTTCAATCTGCTGGCCGAGATAGCCGTCAAGATTCCGCACCGGGCGAATCTCAAGCTGCGAGCCGGGCAGGAACGCCTTGAGCCCGATATCGACGGTCAGCCCGCCCTTGACGCGGCTGATGACTGTGCCCATCACCGGGGTCTTGTCGTTGGCGGCCTTCTCGATCACGTCCCAAACGCGCAGGCGCTGGGCGCGCTCGTAGCTCACCAGGTAACCGCCTTCGGGCTCCTCGCGCTCGATGACTACGTCGATCACGTCACCGGGATGGAACTTCACCGCACCGGTGTGGTCAAGAACCTGCTCCAGAGGGACAAGGCCCTCGGACTTCAGGCCCACCACATCGATGACCAGATGCTTGTCAGTCTGCTTGATGACCGTTCCGGTGACAAGCTTGTCGCCGTAGGCTTCAACTGCGGCGGCCTCGGCAGCCTGCTCGCGTTCAAACGCCGCCAATGCGGCGGAGAAATCGTCGGCGGACTCGTGCCCATGCGCTTCGTGAGCCGGCGCCGCGGCGGCAGGCGCGGCCTGGGCGGCAACTTCCGCCACGGGCGCGGCCTTAACTTCAGGCTCCGCTACGGACTGAGCCGGTGCAGCAGCTTCCGCTGCAACCTCGGCGACAGGCGCGGCTTCAGCAACGACTTCAGCCTTGGCGGCTTCGGCAACGACTTCAGCCTTGGCGGCTTCGGCAACGACTTCAGCCTGGGCGGCTACAGCAACGGGCGCGGCCTGGGCTGCAATTTCTAGCTTGGGTTGCGCTGGGACTTCCGTTGCAACCTCGCCGACGGGCGCTGCCTCGGCTGCGGGCTCGGTTAGGGCATCGGCGTCCAGCGCGGGAACAACTTCAACAACTTCGGCGGTCTCTGCGGTGTTGGACGTGGATTCGGACGACGGCTGCTCAAGCTCCGTCGCAGGCTCTAAAGTGAGGGTTTCCAATTCGGTGTTCAGGGTTATGCTCTCGGGTTCGGGATTGAGGACGTTTGGCATCACTGCGGCTCCGGAATTCCTTGCTCCCGCGACGTTTCGTTCCTGCCGCTGGAAGTGGCTCCCACGCCGCGATTGCCGCAGCACAGGGGCCTTCAGACCGTATCCCCGCTTTCGGGACTTCTGCCTGTGCCGGTTGGGTTTTCACAAGGGACAGTCCTCCCAGCCTGTTGCGCTGAGGCTAAAGCGACTGGTGTCCTTCGGAAAAACACCCGGCAGGCAACGCCTTGCTGGAGGGTGGCCGCAACTTACCGCTGGAATTCGCGCAGCAAGCTACACTCATGAGTTTAACAACCCCAGCTTTCCCGCGTCAATCCAACAGCTTGGCTACGCAGCGCGAAATCCCGCATTGCGACCGCATCTGCCCATTCGACACGCCGCAAGCAATGGACTTAGGACCCACGACCGCCGGTAACCCTCTATACTGATGCAGGCGGAACCCGATCCATGGATCATCTCTGGACCCCCTGGCGCTATGCCTACGTCACCTCGACGGAAACCGCGGCGCGTCCCGGCGTTCCTTCAAGGCTCGCCGCGTGGCCGGGCGACCTGGGCTGCGTGTTCTGCAACCTGATCGCCTCGATCGACTACGCCATCGCCAACGGAATGGCTGCGGATGAGGCAGAAGCAGCCGGCGGACTGATCGTGCGGGGAAAGCATTGCTTCATTTGCCTGAACGCGTTTCCGTATACGTCCGGCCACGTCATGATCATGCCCTACGCCCACCTCGACCGGCTGGCCGCGTTGCCCAGCGAAGCCGCCCATGAGCTGATGGACATGGCCCAACGGACCGAGCAGGTGCTGCAGAGACTTTATAGGCCGCACGGCTTCAACATTGGGATGAATCTGGGCAAGGCCGGCGGTGCGGGCGTCGCTGGGCACCTTCACTTGCACGCCCTGCCGCGGTGGGCAGGCGACACGAACTTTATGACGACTGTGGCGGAAAGCCGGATTTTGCCGGAGGACCTGGAAACTACGTGGAAAAGGATGAGGGAGGCGTTTGAGGAGGAGCGGGGTTAGCGGGTCACCGGGTTAGCGAGGCAGCAAGTCAGCGAGTCAGCGAGTCAGCAAGTCAGCGAGTCAGCGAGTCAGCAAGTCAGCAAGTCAGCGAGTCAGCGAGTCAGCAAGTCAGCGAGTCAGCGAGTCAGCAAGTTGGCGAGGTTGGCGGCCTGTTCACCATGGCGGATGGCCGTCTTTATTCTTCTGGAGGGAGCAGGGGCCTTCAGGTGAAGGCCCCTGCTCCCTCCGTAAGAACAAGAATCACCGGATACCCCATCCTTCGCCTTCTTTCTGGCGAAGGGGGCTGGCGCACCCCTGAAATTCACTGTCATCAAGTCAAGCTCTCGACGAACGCCTCCAGAGGCTCAAAGCGTACCGAAAGAGAGCCATAACTCCGAGTAAATGCCCGTTTCACGTCCTCGGCAAGAACCACATTCTCACCCTCCGGGTGTTGCCGCCGGAACGCTGAAAGGTTCGCCGGATCGAACTTATCGGCTGACCATTTGCATTCGATCGCGATCGGGTGTTTGCGCCGTCCCGCCAGCACAAAATCGATCTCATGCCCGCTTTTGTTTCTCCAATAACCGACATCGCGGCTCTGCAAACGCGCCATCATTTCATTCAGCACGAAGTGTTCCCACAATATCCCTAAATCTTCATGCCGCAGCTCCTGCCAGCCGCGGTAGTAGCAGATAAAACCCGTGTCGAAGCCGTAAACCTTTGGCGCGGAGATGATCTCCGTCGGCTTGCGCAAACTGAAAGGACGAACAACATGGGCGACGAAGGTAGCTTCCAAAACGCGCAAATAGTTTGCAATGGTCGGGCGGCTCACTTCACACGGACCGGTGAACCGCGTCGCCTCAAAGATGCCGCCGCTCTGTGCAAGAACGAGTTCGGTAAACTTTTGAAAAGAATCTCGCCGCTCCAGCCGGAACAGTTCCTGAATATCTTTGGCCCAATAGGCGTCGATCCATTCCTGAAAATCCCTCTCCTCAAGATCTTTTGCCAGAAAGAATGGAGGCAGGCCGCCGCGCAAGAGCCTGTGTCTGAGGTTCAATTGTTTCGCGTCGGAGAGGTCGCGCAGGCACATCGGCGTGAGCCACAGGTCGCGCTTGCGTCCTGCAAGTGTGTCTTTGAATTTGCTCGACGCGCTCAGCGTGGAAGAACCGGTAGCAATGATTCGAACGGTGGGATAGTGGTCCGCCGCGATCTTCAGCAGCTCGGAGGGATTCTCCAGGCGATGTATTTCGTCAAGGACAATGCGCTTCCCGCGTAATGTGTCCAGGAACCCTTCCGGATCTTCCATCATCCGGCGAACGCGTGGCAGCTCGCAATCGAAGTACTCAATTTCCGGAAGGCTTTTGCAAAGGTACGTCTTGCCGACGCGCCGGACTCCAGCGAGCCAGACGACAGACCGCCTTTCCCAAGCCTCCTCGATGCGGTTTATCCAAGAATGCCGTTCTACCATAAGAAACTATGATTGCACATAGCGCTACTATATGCAACCACGCCTGCATTTGGTAGCGCTATCCACCTCCGTCTTTGACCAAACCGCGCCGCTCGAAACTCGTGCTCCATCCCAGACAAACGGTTGCCGGGTGGTTTGCCGAAGGCGTCTGCCGCACCGCAGGTGCTTGCCGAAAATAACCCCCCGCCGGCGCACAATAGAGAGGTAGAGAATGCGCGGCAGGCCCGATCCCTCAGAATGCGATTCGGCCTTCAAGTGTAAGCAAAATATAGCTTTAATCTCGTTAGCGGCCCCGCCTGTCAGGTATGTTGCCGGTCCGTACCCTCAAACCATCCCACCCCCCCCTCCCCCAAAGACCTCTCTTTCCTGAAGGGCGTGTCCGCATTAAACACTATGGAATGAATAGCTTAAACGATCACACCTCTGTACTCATCAGTAAACATAATCCCCTGATTTCGCCTGTTTTTGGCCCGAAAATCCCCGCCTGCAACCCCAAAAGAGCCATTCTGTGAAACTCTAAGAGCAAGCAGCTCATGCGAAGAGGCTATCGATATGAAGATTCTGAGCAGCAAAAACCGCACCAGCCGCAAAGGCCCGGCGGACTGGTTCACCGGAAACGTCTGGATCGATGAAATCGCAGTCGGCAGCGAACCGTCGCACCTGCGCGTCTTCCGCGTCAGCTTCGAGCCGGGCGCGCGCACCGCATGGCACACGCATCCTGTCGGCCAAACCTTGCACGTGCTGACGGGATGCGGGCTGGTGCAGCTTGAGGGACAGCCTGTACAGGAGATTCATCCCGGAGACACGGTTGTGATCGCGCCCAACGAGCGCCACTGGCACGGCGCCGCCGCGAGCAACACGATGGTGCATCTTGCCATCCAGGAAGCGGACGCGCAGGGTGTAGACGTGGTCTGGCTGGAGCACGTGACGGACAAGGAATATACCGCGAAATAAGGCCGCGCCGGATTCTCTAGAGCGGCCTGACTTACTGGCAAAACAACGAGCGCCAATTCCGCTCTGTTCCCTATTCTCTGTTCCCTATTCCCTCGCCTGTAGCTGGTAGAGCACGATGACGATTCCGAGCGCGGTGAGGACGCTGATGAGCGCGAAGAGAAAGACGCTCGCGTAGCCGAAGACGCCAATCACCGCGCCGGCCAGCGGTCCGGTAAGGAAGAACGAGACGTCAGAGAAAGCGGTGTAAACGCCGAGGGCGGTGCCGCGATTATTTTCCGTGACGCGCTTGACAGCTTCGACGCCCAGGGCGGGGAAGACGAGGGAGAATCCAAGGCCGGCGAGCGCGGCTCCTCCGAACGCCATCCACGGCGAGGTCGCTTGCCAGAGCAGCAGCAGGCCCACGGATTCAACCGAGAGGCAGACCATGCCCATGGGGAAACCGCCGAATCGGTCGATGGTTTTTATGAAAAGCAGCCGCGCCAAAATAAACCCGCCGCCAAAAGCG
Organism: Acidobacteriaceae bacterium; assembly: GCA_003138365.1. Lineage (GTDB taxonomy): Bacteria > Acidobacteriota > Terriglobia > Terriglobales > Acidobacteriaceae > Telmatobacter. The sequence continues at coordinate 15,414 of PLFY01000137.1, read as the reverse complement.
GTGAGGCACAGGGCGGCGCCGTTCCAGTGGCGGCTCACGTAAAAGAGGGTGACAAAGGTGGCGAGGACGCTGTATCCGACACCGCCGAGGGCCAGGCCCATGCCGTGGGGCGCCACGCGGCCGAGCACGTGGCTGAAGGGCAGATGCACGCCGGGGGGCACATGGACCGGGCTCTTGCGGAATGCCACGGCCAGGCTGGCGGCGCCGATGAGGATGGTCAACAGTCCCAGCGAGACAAGGCCCCAATGGTCGTCCAGGACGACTCCGAGTGGAGCGCCGAGCGCCATGGCGCCATAGGTGCTGATGCCGTTATAAGAGATGACCTTGGCGGTGTGTTCAGAACCGGCGCTGGTGATGCCCCACAACGTAGACCCGGTGGATCCGAGGCTCTCCCCCACGCCGAGCACCAGGCGGCTGGCAATCAGAAGGGAAAGGCTCAGCCAGAGATTGACGTGCGGCGGACTGAAGTGGAGGGCGGCGGCCGCGGCCACCAGAAACGCGCCGCTGGTCGTGCAGGCTCCCATGCCCCAGAGAACGGAGACCTTGGCGCCGGCGCGGTCGGAGATGCGTCCGGCCCATGGGCGGCTGAGGAGCGTGGCGATGTACTGGATGCTGATGACCAGCCCGGCCAGCGCCGCGCTATAGCCCATGCGGTAGTGCACATAGGGCGGCAGGACAGCCAGCGGAAGCCCAATGGACAGATAGCAGACGAAGGTGAAGTACACGAAGCCGAGGATGTGCCTAGTCCCGCCGTTGGTGGCAAGGGAAGCTGGGGCGGGAATGCTGGCAGTGGCAAAGTCGTGCATGTTCTTGGGTAGGAATCTGCTGTTGGTTTCGATCTCGTATAAGTATAGCCGAGGAGATGTGTGGCGGCTGCCTGACGCCGTGGACAAGGACCTACACTGATATCATGCCGGGATTTCACGTGGAGCATTTCGGATGCAGAGCCGCCCGCGCGGATGGCGAGGCGGTGAGCGCGCAGCTCCGTGCGGCGGGGCTCTGCGAGCGGCAACCCCCAGCGGCTGATCTGGTCATTGTCAACACGTGCAGCGTGACGGCGGAGGCAGATCGGGCGGCGCGTGCGTTCATACGGCGGGCGCACCGGGTGAATCCCGAAGCGCGGATTGTGGTGACCGGCTGCTATGCGCAACGCGCGCCCGAGGAGTTGGCGGGAATGGCCGGCGTGGCCGCGGTTGTGGGCAACAGCCACAAGGCATTGACGCCGGAGATTGCGCTGGGCTTGACCTTGCAGGCCGAAGAGAGAGGAAGCCTGGTGAGTGTGCAGTCTCTGCTCACGGGAGGCAACTCGCCTGGCCAGGCTCCCATTTGGGTGGATGACCGCTTTGCGCACTCCTTCATTGAGGAAGCGCAACTTGCGCCGGGAGCGCAAACCCGTCCGAACCTGAAGATCCAGGAAGGGTGCGGGAACCGGTGTACGTTTTGCGTGATTCCCCAAACCAGAGGCTCCTCAAGGAGCCTGTCCGGCGCGGCCGTTCTGAAGCAGGTAGAGGGCTTTGTGGCGGCGGGAGGCAACGAGCTGGTGCTGTCTGGGATCAACCTGGGGCGATGGGGACGGGATTTGGCTGGGTTTGCTTATGATCGGGCGACCAGGGATTTGTCGTATTCCACCCTTTCGCCAGAAGAAATGCGAAAGGATGGGGCACCCAGCCTTCGTGGGGAATCCAGGCCAGGCTCGGCGCGGCGGTCGCTGGCGGCGCCAACCTTGGCGAATCTGGTCCGGCAGATTCTTGCGCAGACAGGGCTTGCAAGGTTGCGGCTCAGCTCGATTGAGCCGATGGACTGGGACGCGGAGCTGATCGGTCTGATGGCGGAGTTTGGTGGAAGAAGACTCGCGCGCCATGCGCATCTTCCGCTTCAGTCCGGCTCGGACGCGGTGTTACGGCGGATGCACCGGCGCTACCGGCCTTGGCACTACGTGGAGAAAGTGGAGGCCCTGATTCGGGCTGCGGGGCCGGAGCTGACCGTGGGCGCGGACGTAATGGTGGGATTCCCTGCGGAGACCGACGGCGAGTTCGAGGAGACGCTTGCGCTGGTGCGGGCGCTGCCCTTCGGCTACTTGCACCTGTTTTCGTTTTCGCCGCGGCCAGGAACCCGTGCTTGGGCTCTCCATGCCGAGCGTCCGGTTGCAACCGCGGCGGTGGAGGAGCGGATGGGTGCACTGCGCACCTTGGCGGCAGAAAAAAGTGAAACGCACCGGAGGGGCTTTCTGGGCCGGGAGTTGGAGGCCATCACGCTGCACACGCCGGCTGAGTTGGCGGGCCGGGGTTGCACGGCTGCCCTAACGGAAAATTTTCTCCCCGTCGTGCTTGAGGGCACACAGGCTGCCAATCGGCTGGTGCGGGTGCGAGTCCTCGGCCTGAATGCGGAGGGGAAATTAGAGGCTGTGGCAGAGGCGGCGCAGGGTCAGTATGCCGCGACGGCGATGTCCGTCCGAGCGAAGTCGGTTCCTTTGAAGAGCAGGTCTTCGCCGGTTTCCTTGGCAAGCGCGTAGGACATGCAATCGCCGAAGTTGAGTTTAGCCGGGTGACGGCCTTTGCCATAGCGCCTGAAGGCTTCGCGGGCAAGCCGTGCCTGCCGTTCGGTAAAGGGGGCAATGTCCATCCGGCTGTGGGCTAGAAACAGGTCCAGGTCGCGCAATCCCTCTTCGCCATTGCGTCCCAACAGAGCGATGGTCGCTTCCAGAAAGCATGTGGCTGGGAATCGGCAGACGGGGCTATTCGCGATCGCGTCGGCAATCCGCTGAGCTTCCGGTTCAGCAAGCAGGATGGCAAGTACGGCAGACGTGTCGACGATCATGTCGGAAGCCCGTTTTCGTCATAGCCGAGAATCTCATCGCTGGACCTCGGATCGAGCACAGGAAGCGATGCGCAATGCCGTCCTATGGCTACCAACTCGGCGGCGAGAGATGGGGCGTTGCGGCGTTTGCGCTCTTCACGTTCAAGCCGCTCTCGCATGGAAACGATGACCGCAACGGTAATGGACTCTCCGGTGGTGGCACTGAGCTCGCGGGCAAGGCGGTCGGCTTCGGGGGCTTTGATGCTGATGGCCATGGTACCTGTCCTCCTGTCTGTCTACCTATATATACGATAGCATGGCAATGAATTTCGTTTTCCGCCAGGCAATTCTCCCCTCGTGGGTGGACAATTTCCCAAGGAAAAATCCGCGCACGGGTTAGTCCTTATCTCGTTGGTTCCCGTTGCCGCGTTTCCAGCGCCCAGGACCGTGCATGAACTCGACGTTCAGCGGCGGGGAGCCAATGCTATACTTAGCGTGCGTTCGTGTGTCCGCGGCGATTCCGGTCGATTCCGGATGCGGGCATCGACGACTTTTGGAGGAGCACCATCGCACTCGACAAACGTTCAGCAAAGTCCTTTATCCGCATCAACGATAGAATCCGCGCGCGGGAAATCCGCGTTATCGATGAAAATGGCGAACAAATGGGCATTCTGCCGCCCTTTGAGGCGCTGAGAATCGCCCGCGAGCGGGGCTTGGACCTGGTGGAGGTTTCACCCNNGAGCGCGCCGCCCGCAAAAAGCAGAAGGTCATCGTGGTCAAAGAGGTCAAGTTTTCAGTGACCGTTGATGAGCATGACTACCAGACCAAGAAAAATCAGGCGGTTCGATTCCTTGTGGATGGGGACAAGGTGAAGGCCAGTCTGCGCTTCAGGGGCCGGCAAATGGCTCACCGCGAGCTGGGCTACGCCATCATCAACCGGCTGATCCAGGACATTGGCGAGGCAGGGATTGTGGAGTTCATGCCGCGCATGGAAGGGACGATTCTGCACGCGATTATTGCGCCGTCAAAGAAGCAGGAAGCTCCCAAGCCTAAGCCGGCCGCGGTTCCGCAGGCAGAAGCCGCCGCACCGGCGCCGCAAGCATAGAAAAGCGCAACAGCCGACGCTCTCAAGACAGGCCGCTCGAATCGGGCGGCTTGAGCTTTTTGCGTCAGAATCTCGCCCGGTCAGGGTTCTCTTGTGCGCATTCGGGTTAACTCTTTACCGTCGAGATGGACATCATAGCCCGCCCACCCATTGTGCAAAGGACGCACAATGGATGGGGCACAGCCGACGTGTTAACACTTGAGTTGAAAATGCTCTAGTGCAGCCAGCGGAGGTTGATGGGCCGGAGCGGGGGCAGGGGCAGGACGATGAAGCCTTCGCGCCAGTGGCCGTCTTCGCGGCAGGGCGGGTTACCGACGATGCGGGCAGCAGCGGAGTTGCGCTCCTCGATGGCCAGGCCGGGCAGGCCGCCGACGATGGCCTGAAGCTGATCATGGTTGGGCGGGCGGTTGGTGGTGATGGGGATCATTGAGTTCAGGGCGCCGTAGGCTTGGGCAAGGTCGCTGACCCTGGCTTTGCGCTTGGATGGCAGGGGCTTGAGTCCCAGGGACCTCCAGGCCGCATAAGGGTAACTCTCGACGAGGATTCGCTCCTGATTCTGGACCACAGGGGCAACGGGTTGGTCGCGGGTGTCCAGCCGTCGCCAGCCTCGACGGCAGAGGGCGTCGTACACGTCCAGGCAAAACTCGGCGAATGGCCGGTAGGTGATGGGCTTGACCATACCGGGCAGGCCGGTTTTGGCGGCGGTGTTGAGCTGGCGTTCGCTCACGCGGGCGTGTTCGAGGCCGTTGTGGCGGGACTTCCAGGCCTGGGGTCCGTCGAGGACGATCACACGGATGTTGCGCATATTGCAGAGGTGGTTGAGGCGGCCGGCGAGGATATTCGCGTCCACGGGGCCGGCGGCTAAATCGGAGTCGAGACCGGCGGCGCTGGAGGGAATTATCTCGCAGGTGATCGAGTAGCCAGGCGGTTCGAGTTGAGGGAGCGGGTCTGAAATTGGCTCGAGCGGCATTCGCTCGAGCGGGAGGCCGGGGCCGGGCTCGACCCGGTGCGGGGAGTGCGGAGGACGCACGCGGTCCAGCACGACGATGCCGAGATCGGACCAGCGGCGATAAGCGAGATCGACGGAGAGGACGGCCACGATCTAACACTACGTTTGCGGCGCTGGTGAGGACAATCGCTAAACGAAGCGCGGGGCGGCGGGGCTTACCGGAATTGGGACGGAAGGCCGAAACGGGACGTTGGTGCGGATCTCCAGCGGAAAGCGGCCCCCGAAGGGCTCCCGAGAAGAGAGGAAGAGCTTGTGGTAGACTCCCTGACGTTATGAAAATCCGACTCTCCGCGTTGCCAATTCTGATGCTGTTTGCGGGTCTCGAAGCCGGGGTGCCCCTCGCACAGGAGACCAGCCTTGCGGTTGCGCCCCCGCACCTTGAAACCAGGGGCGCGGCGACCCAACTGATCGTCGACGGCAAGCCCTTCCTGATGCTTTCCGGCGAGCTGCACAACTCCTCGTCGTCGAGCCTTGAATACATGAAACCGATCTGGCCGAAGCTGGCGGCGATGGGGCTGAACACGGTGGTGACTCCGCTGAGCTGGGAGTTGGTTGAGCCCAAGGAAGGGAGCTTCGATTTCAAGCGCGTGGACGGGTTGCTGGCGCAGGCGCGGCAGACGCATGAGCGGATCGTCTTTCTCTGGCTGGCTTCGTGGAAGAACGGAATGTCGAGCTATCCGCCGGCGTGGGTCAAGCAGGATACGCACCGATTTCCACGAGTGGCTGAGCACGGCTCCGAGGTGGAGATTCTTAGCCCGTTGGGTGCGGCAACCGAGGAGGCGGATGCGCGCGCCTTTGCGGCTTTGATGCAGCACCTGAAAGCAGTGGACGGGCAGGAACATACCGTGTTGATGATGCAGGTGGAGAACGAGGTGGGGGTTCTGGGCGACTCGCGGGACCACTCCGCGGCTGCCAATGCGGCCTTTGCCTCGGCTGTGCCGGAGGAGCTGACGCGGTATTTGAAGGCGCATCGGGACAGTCTCTATCCGGATTTGCGGGCGCTTTGGGACGCGAATGGCGACAAGACCGCGGGTACGTGGACAGAGGTCTTCGGGGATTCAACTCGGGCGGATGAGATCTTCATGGCCTGGCAGTATGCGCAATTCATTCATGCCGTAGCGGTCAGGGGCAAGGCCGCCTACAACATTCCGATGTATGTGAATACGTGGCTTGCGGGAGACGATACGCCTCCGGGCGAATATCCGAGCGGAGGGCCGGAGCCGCGCGTTGTGGATGTGTGGAAGGCTGCGGGATCGGGGCTGGATTTCTACGCGCCCGACCTTTATGCGTCGAATTTTGCCGACTGGTGCAAGCGCTACCATCGGGACGGCAATCCACTGTATATGCCCGAGACGAGGGGTGGGGCGGCGGGTGCGGCGAATGTCTTTTATGCACTGGGCGAAGAGGCCGGGTTTGGATTTTCACCGTTCGGAATCGACTCCGAAATGGATGAAAAGGGCGACCTGGCCGTGAGCTATGGCGCAATCGCCAAGCTTGCGCCGCTGCTTGCCGAGCACCAGAGCGCGGGCGACGTGCATGGATTTGTGCTGAGCAAGGGGCACGACACGGTGGACTTCACGATGAGCGGGTACACGGTGCAGGTGACCCTGGACGAGATCTTTGGCGGTCATGCGGAGAGCGGCTATGGGCTGATCATGGCCGCCGGGCCGGATGAGTTTCTGGGGGTTGGCAAAGGCTTCAGGGTTTCGTTTATACCGCGATCGGCGACCGGGCAGCAGGTTGGCATCGCGGCCGTGGACGAAGGGACGTTTGAGGATGGGAAGTGGGTTCCGGGGCGGCGGCTGAATGGCGATGAGAACGACCAGGGCAAGGGCTGGCGGTTCGATTCGCGGCAGCTAAGGACGGAAAAGGTCAAGCTGTACCGGTTTGAGTAAGTCCGGGATCTGCGGGGCCGGGGACGTAGCGAGGAACTTTTGCTTGAGGTATACTGGTTGAAGCCTCAAGAGGGCAGGGAAGTCCCTGTCTCACGGGGATGCGCCAGAGGGTTTCGATCTGGCAGCGACCCGCTCTCGAGGACAAAGAGAAGAAAATGCCCAAGTTGAAGACCCACACGGGCGCGGCCAAGCGCTTCAGCAAGACTGGTACCGGCAAGATCAAGCGGGGCCAGACGAAGACGCGGCACATCCTTACTTCGAAATCGCCGAAGGTGAAGCGGAAGCTGGGCAGGACCCTGCTGGTTTCCGATGGCGACTACAAGAAGGTAGCGCGCATGATTCCTTACGCCTGATCGCTGCGCCGGCTCCTGACGGAGACGACGCTTCAGGGCCGCAGCGAACGCGTTGCGCCGGCCCCCGGACGGCCCGGACAGTTCCAAAGTCCAGCCAGCCGAGAGATTCAGGCTTGAAAAGAGCGAGTGAAGAGGTTTACCGCCTATCCCTTGACGGGGAGGGCCTCCTGCCTCCAGCCGCATGACGAACGAACGCAAAATGGAGAACACCAATGCCCCGCGTAAAACGCAGTACCAAGCGGAGTGACCGCCGGAAGAAGATTCTCGACCGGGCAAGCGGCTACTTCCTGACGAAATCGAAGCTCTACCAGGCAGCGCAAGAGGCCGTAGAGCGCGGACTGAAGTTTGCCTACACCGGCCGCAAGCAGAAGAAGCGGCAGTTCCGCTCGCTTTGGATTGTGCGCATCGCAGCGGCGGCCAAGCTGAACCACTTCAGCTATTCTCAGCTCATCAACGGATTGAAGAAGGCTGGCGTTGAGCTGGACCGCAAGATTCTGGCCGATATTGCCGTGCATGACGCGGCGGGCTTTACCAAGCTGGTGGAGCAGGCCAAGGCGGCGCTGGCTGTGGAGAAGAAGGCAGCTTAAGCACCTAGTTGCAGAAAGATCGAACGGCCCGGAATCTTGTGGATTCCGGGCCGTTTTGCGTGCGGGAATAAAGGGGTGAAAATCGGCTATTCTCGCGTTTTCGACTGCATAGCGTCGATTATCGATGCATAGGAGGCTAGATTTCGACTGTAGAGTCTCCCTGTCCTAAGCTCTAGACCTAAGCGGACAATCTGCGCGTCGGCTGGAATCCTGCCGATGAGGGCACTATAGGTAAGCAAGGATTGCCTATACTCGAATTATTGACATGCAATTGTCGATAATGCGAGTATAGAGGGGAGGATTTTGGGTATGGACGGATAACGATGATCCATCGCTTAGAGATCGAGAACTTCTATTCCATCCGCGAAACGCAGGTGATCGACCTGCGCGTCGGCGCCAAGGTGCCGGACGAAGAGGGGCGCTTTGGCCGTCTGCGCGATGGCAGCGACCTGCGTGTTCCCAAGACGGTGGCCTTCTTCGGGGCCAATGCATCGGGAAAGTCCAATGTCCTCAAAGCCCTGGCGTTTATTGAGTGGTTCTTGGCTGACAGTTTCACCGCAGCTCCAGATGAACCTCTCCCACTATGGAGATTCGCTGATGGAAATGATGATCCCGTAAGAATCAAAGTCGATTTCGACTGGTTAGTGAGCCAGCCCCTTAGCGGCGAATTGCCTGGCCCCGAAAGTCGAGTTGCTCGTTATATCTATGAAGTAAAGTTCGGCGGGGAAAGCGGAAGACCTTTGCAAATATTGTCTGAAGAGCTTAGATTGCAACCCGCTAGCGGAAAATCCCGCCGGATATTTGAGCGTAGTGTGAGCGGCGAAGTGCAAGGAAGTGTATATTTCCCGTTAACTGGCTTCGGTCAAGTGCTGTCGAAGCTGCGCGGAAATGTAAGCCTCACTTCTACAATGGCGCAATTTGCGGAGCACGAAACATCTAAGGCTTTCTTTGACTGGGCGGGGTATATCACATCGAATATCTTCAATATCCCTATAGACGTTAATCCTTTCGTGCGGGAGGAAGGAATTTCAGAAGAGTATATATTTCAGTTTTATAAGAAAAGACCGCGCCTCGTAGACGGTCTGAATGGAGTGTTGGGCCGCGTGGATATAGGGATTCGGTCGATGTCGTTTAGAGATACCATTTTCGGACCAGAACCGCAATTCCATCATTTGGGTCTTGACCACCCAATTCAGTATCGACTTGAGAGTGAAGGCACACGTCAGTTCTTCCGGGTCTATGGGCATATTTGGCAATCCATCGAAAACGGTGGCATTGCAGTATTGGATGAAATCGACTCGACGATTCATCCTATTTTGCTACCGGAGATTTTGCACTGGTTTCATGATCCGGTGACGAACCCTCATCAAGCCCAGCTTTGGATCAGCGGGCACAGCGCTTCCCTCCTCGAAGAGTTGAAGAAAGAAGAGATTTTCTTCACCGAAAAAGATAGTCAGGGGCGCACCAAAGTCTATGGTTTGAAGGACATTGAAGGGGTGCGCAGAGTAGATAACTTTTACCAGAAGTATCTGGGAGGCGTGTACGGCGCCGTACCGCGGATTGGATGAGCCGGCTGCGGATTCAGCAGCGAACTCGCATCTATCTCGGTTGCGAAGGGCAAAGCGAGCAGAGCTATGGGGCGCGCTTGAGCCAGATCGCCGAGGCGGCTGGTTTGCACCTCCATATCGACAACGATGTGCTGCAGCCGGGCAGCGGAGATCCGCTTGCACTTGTTCAGTCTGCAATCCGGCGGATCAAAGAGAGGGAACCTAAACGCGGAGATTTTGCTTTTCGGGCGATTCTGCTGGACAGGGATAGATGGGGAGTAGCGCCGGAGCGGGATGCGCAGATAGGACAATTGTCGAGACAGAATCGTTTGCATCTAATTTGGCAAGAACCTTGCCATGAGGGCTTGCTCCTGCGTCATCTCGAAGGGCAGCAAACCGCGCGGCCGATGACTAGCGATTTGGCCGCGCAGGCACTGAAGGCCGTGTGGGCTGAGTACGAAAAGCCGATGCCTGCCGCTCATCTCGCCACTAGAATCGACTTGCAGGCTGTTCGTCGGGCGAGTTTGGTTGAAACAGCGTTAGCGGCTTTCCTGGATCAAATCGGACTAGCGGGAAGGTGAGGCTTTGTTTGGGCGTTCATGCTCCCGAACGCCAATCTCCCATCACTATCGGTGCTCCCGTCCAATGGGCGGGTGGTTTATCCTGCTGTTTACGCATGATGAACGAAGAGATACCCAATTTAACGGCATTTGACGAGGCCGCGCTGGACGAGGCGTTTGGCACGCTGGAGCGCCAGGCGCGTGGCGATGCTGCGGCGCTGAACGGCGAGGCGGCTGTTGAGGCTTATCGGCTGCATTGGCTGGGACGCAAGCAGGGCCGGCTCACTGAAGTTTCTGGCCGGTGGCTGAAGGCTGCTCCGGCGGAGGCCAAGAAGGCGCTGGGGCTGCGGTTCAACGCGCTCAAGGCGGTTGTGGAGGGGCTGCTGGACGAGGCTCTCGGCGCTGGGCCGAGCGATGCGTCGCTGGCGGCGGAGGCGATCGACATTACGCTGCCGGGGACGCGGCGGCTGACCGGGGCCGAGCATCCGATTTCGCGGACGCTGAATGAGATTACCCAGGTTTTTGCCGCGCTGGGCTACTCGGTGGGCGTGGGGCCGGAGGTCGAGACCGACTACTACAACTTCGAGTGCATGAATTTTCCGCCGGGGCATCCGGCGCGGGACACGCAGGACACGCTTGTGGTGGCTGGGCAGGAGCGTCGCCCCCTGCGTGACCGGCTGCTGCTGCGCACACATACCTCGCCGGTGCAGATGCGGACCATGGAGACGCAGCCGCCTCCGGTGCGGATCGTGATTCCGGGCAAGGTACACCGCAACGACGCAGCCGATGCGACCCACTCGCCGATCTTCCATCAGGTGGAAGGGCTGTGCGTGGACACGAACATTACCTTCAGCGACCTGAAAGGAACGCTGGATCACGCCATGAAAGCGCTGTTCGGATCGGCGGTCAAGACGCGGTTCTTTCCTTCGTTCTTTCCGTTTACGGAGCCAAGTGCGGATGTGCAGATCAGTTGCATATTCTGCGGGGGCAAGGGCTGCCGGAAGTGCAAGCAGTCGGGGTGGATTGAGTTGCTGGGCTGCGGGATGGTGGATCCGGCGGTGTTCGCGTTTGCGGCGGAGAAACAGCCGGCCTACGATCCGAAGAAGATTTCAGGATTTGCGTTTGGGATGGGCGTGGAACGTATTGCGATGATGAAGTACGGTGTGAGCGAGATTGGGCAGTTTTATGCGGGGGATATGAGGTTTTTGGGGCAGTTTGCATGAAGATACTCACTAAATGGCTTAGAGCGTACTTGCCGGGACTTGCTGTGGACGATGCGCGGCTGGCGGAGGACTTGACGCTGCGCGGTATTGCGGTCGAGGGGATTTACGATCTCGGCCCCGGCAACGGGTCGCTGTTCGAGATGGACATTACGACCAACCGCGTCGATGCGATGAACCACTACGGCGTGGCGCGGGAGGCGGCGGCGATCTATGGCCTGGCGCTGCCGGGGCTTGATTTTGCTTTGCCCGAAGCCCGGCAGGCAGCCGAGCCTTTTTCGGTGCGGATTGAGGCGGAGGGCGAGTGCGGGCGGTTTACGGCGCGGGTGCTGCGCGGGATTGCGATTGGGGATTCGCGGGATTGGTTTGCGGGCGCCGAGGTGGCCACATATTTCGCGCTGCTGGAACAGAAGCGCATATCCAATGCTGTCGACGCATCGAATTTTGCCTGGCTAGCCATGGGCCAGCCGACGCACGCCTTCGATCTGGACAAGATCGAAGGCGGCATTGTGGTGCGGCGGGCGCGCAAGGGCGAGCGGCTGAAGACTCTGGACGGCGTGGAGCGGATGCTCGATCCGGAGGACCTGATCGTTGCGGACCATGCCAAGCCGCTGGGGTTGGCGGGAGTGATGGGCGGCTGGGACACGATGATTACGCCGGAAACGACGAACGTGCTCGTGGAGGCGGCGTGGTTTGAACCGATGGCGGTGCGAGGGACGGCGCGGCGGCACGGGTTGCACACGGATGCAAGCCATCGCTTTGAACGCGGGGCGGACTTCAATGCCGGGCCGGTGGCTTCCGCGCTGGTGAGCCGGATACTGCTGGCGAACGGCGGTTGGATTGAAGGCGAACTGGTGGACGTGCGGGTTGCGGCGATGGAGGTGCGGACTGCCAGTCGCAAACCGGTGGCGCTGGCGCTGAGCGAAGTGCGGCGGATTCTGGGCACGACCGTAGACGAGGACGGGATCGGCGCGGCGACGGTTGAGGATGTGCTGAAAGCGCTGGGGTGTAAGTTAGTGAGTCAGCAGGTCGGCAAGTCAGCAAGTCAGCTACACCCGATCGCCGTCGATGACGCAGTCTGGCTCGTGACGCTGCCGAGTTGGCGGCTGGATCTGGAGCGGGAGATCGATCTGATCGAGGAGGTTGCGCGGGTCTACGGGTACAACCGGTTTGCGAACACGCTGCCGGCGTTTGGCGAAGGGTTGCGGGCGCTGCCCTGGGCGGAAAGCGAAGCCGCGGTGCGGCGGACATTCCTTGCGGCGGGATTTCATGAGGCGATTGGCAGCACCTTCTGTTCAGCGGCTGAGGCTGCGTTGACGGCGCCTCAGCCTGGGTTGGTTGTCCCGCTGGGTAATCCACTGAGCGAGGAGGCGGGCGTGCTGCGGCCGTCGCTGGCGCCGGGGATGCTGGGGATGATTGAGGGCAACCTGCATCGGGACGTGAGCGACGTGCGGCTATTCGAACTGGGGACGGTCTTCAGTGGGACGACGGACAAAGTAGATGAGCGGCCGGCCGTGGCTTTCGGTGCGGTGGGCAGTTTGCCGGAGCAGGGCCCGCTGCATCCGGCGCGGATGGTGGATTTCCACGATGTGAAGGGCGTGGTGGAGCAGGTTCTGGCACGGTTTCAGGCGAGGGCGGTTTATTTCGACCAGTTCCCGGCGGAGGCTGGGCTTACTCCCGAGTGGCTGCATCCGTATCGCGCTGCGCGGGTTGCGGTGGAGGGAGCGACGGTGGGGTGGTTCGGGCAACTGCATCCGCGCGAGGCCACCCGCCACAAGTTGAAGGAGCCGGTACTGGTGGGTGAGCTGTATCTGGACCGGCTCTACAAGCTGCCGTTGCGCAAGCCGATTGCGCGGGAGATTTCGCGGTTCCAGCCGGTGCGGCGCGATTTTTCGCTGGTTTTGGACGAGAGTGTCGGCTGGGAGAAGATTGACCATGCGCTGGCCGGATTGCAGATTCCCGAGCTGGTGGATTGGCGGGTGCGGGAGGTTTTTCGCGATCCGCGACTTGGCGCGGGCGAGTATTCCTTGTTGCTGGGGACGACGTTTCAGGCCGTGGATCGTACGCTGCGCGAGGAAGAGTTGCAGAGCTTCCAGACGCGGGTGGTGGAAGCAGTAGGCAAAGCTGGAGCAAGGTTGCGGAGTTAGGCCGGGAATATTGGCTTGATCGGCGCTATACTTGCACCGATACAGTGCATTTGAGCGGAGGTATTTGAATGTCGGAGTTTCCCTGGGAAAGCGAGGCGGCCAGCGAGGCGACACCGCGGCAGCCTGCGGCGCCGGCTGCGGAGCCGGAAACCCTGGCCTTGAGTTCGAACGATTTTTCGGCGCTGGAGGATCGGATTTTGCGCGCCGTGAACATGGTGCGCCGGGAGCGGCAGGTCCGCGCCGAGGCCCAGGAGCGTGCGGGCGAGGCCGAGAAGCAAATGCGCGAGCAGGGGCAACTGGTGGCGCAATTGCAGAAGGAATTGAACGCAATGCGCACTGAGCGTGACCGTGTGCTGCAGCGCGTGGATCGGCTGCTGGCGCAACTGGACGCGCTCGAGCTCTGATGGAAGCCGTGGGATGGAATGCATGGGAGGTCAGGCATGGCTGAGGAACAACGGGGCGATGCTGCCGGTTATGTGACCGTTGAGATTTACGACCAGATCTATCACCTGTCGGGTCAGAATACTGAGCAGATCCGCGAACTGGCAGCACGCGTGGACGCCAAGATGCGAGCTGTAGCCGCACAGGGACGCACCGTGGATTCGCTCAGGGTTGCGGTGCTGGCCGCCTTGAATCTGGCCGATGAACTGGCGCAGGCGGGTGGCGCCGATGCGCTGCTGGGCCATGCGCGCGCAGCCAACCTGCGCGGCCTGCTGGACGAGGTGCTTGAGGAAGATTGGAAGACGGGGTCGTAGACTCCGGTACCATCCTGCTTAAAAGCATTCCAACCGGGCGGTTCGATTTGATGGTGGGGAGGAAACCTATGTTCGGAAATCATCTTGATGAACACAAGAGACTGATTGCCCTTGCGGTTCTTGCGCTGGGGTTTGGGTTTGGGCTCCATGATGCCGGCGCAGCACAGACGGACGCGGTCAAAGTTGCCCCGGCAGGGGCGGATGCGGTGAAGCCGGGTGAACCAACCGACTTGAAGGCGCGAAAGACGTATGCTTCCGCGCTGGATTGGGAGAGACACGGTCACGACGACGCAGCGATGGACGACTTCCGCAAGGCCAACAAACAGGACGGCGGCCATTGCTGGGCGTGCCTGAGCCGCGCTTATTTTCTGGCCATCAAACTTGATGCTTACAGGGATGCGGTGGAGATCGCGCGGGAATGGCTGGCGGCGGCTCAGACAGACAGGCAAAAGGCCGAGGTTGATTTCCGGCTGGCAATGGCCTTGCAGGAGCAGGGCGTCAAAGAGAAGAAGGATAAGTACATTGCCGAGAGCGCCGACGACTTCAAGACTGCGCTCGAACTTTATCCGGGGCTTGCCGGGGCGCATTACCACTATGGCGTAACGCTGGCCCATCTTCACCAGGATGATGCGGCCAAGGCGGAGTTCTCGGCATTTCTCGAGCAGGACCGGAAGGAGCCGCTGTTGCATCCACGAGCCGAGCGGTTCCTGGACCATGTGGAACTGGCGCGGGCCAAGATGGCGCCGCCCTTTTCCGTGACCACGCTGGACGGGCAGCGGATTTCCATGGACAGCCTTGCGGGCAAGGTGGTGCTGATCGATTTCTGGGCCACGTGGTGCGGTCCATGCGTGAATGCGCTGCCACACATGAGGGCAATTGCGCATCGATTTGAAGGCCAGCCATTGGTGGTGCTCAGCATCAGCCTGGACGCGGACGAAGGCAAGTGGAAGGACTTTGTCGGGAAGAATCAGATGACCTGGCTGCAGTACCGCGACGGAGGATTCACGGGCCGGATCTCAACGCAATTCGGCGTGACCGCGATTCCGGCTACATTCACGATCGATGCGGATGGCGTGCTTGAGGACCAGCACGTGGGCGACGCGGACATTGAGGGAAAGCTGAAGAAGCTGATTGCGCGGGCGGTGGAGGCGGGCAATCGCAAGCTTGAATCGGTGGCGCCGGGGAAGGTCTCCGATGGTGGAAATGAATAGGCAAATCGGCGGCTCCGATTTGGGCGCACGGTTCCAAAAAAGCCGGACTGGTACGCTAGCACACTACGCCCCACGCGCACAAGACTTGTAATTTCTTGCGAAGACCCATACTATCCGCAATAGAAACCGGCCTGCAAAGCAGGTGGGACGATCAACGCTGGTTGAACCAACATTCAATGAACAGGGGCTCAACTCGACAATCGGTTCTGTGTGCCGTGTCCGCCAGTCC
>PLFY01000040.1 GCA_003138365.1 Acidobacteriaceae bacterium | reverse complement strand
CGGGCCTTTTTCCGCAGCCTGTTAAGCCGTGGCGAAGACGAGAGATTCGTCCTCGACCGCCGACTCGGCGGCAACGCCGCTCAGAAGGGATTTCACCACATCTTCTGCGCTGTAAGTTTCGCGGCCCGGAGCCAGAAACTGCGCCACTGTATTCAGGTCGTCGCCCACCGTAACCAGGGCTGGTTCGGCGACCTCGTCCTTGCGCGTCTGCGCATGGCCGATGTTGGACAGCAGCGCATTGCATAGGCATTTTCTTCCCACGGTTTCCTCAACCTTGCCGCCCTTGGCCACATAGTTCGCCACAGGCTCCGCCGCGCAACGGTAGCCAATCCGGCCACTCTGTTCGGCGTAGGGCTCCCTCAAATAGCCGAGATCGCAAACGCGCTTCCGCTCTTGATAGATGGGTAGCTCTGAGGATGTGCCTTCAAGCAAAGCCACCTTGAACGGAAACCCCGTCGGCGAGGCCAGCGGATCGGTAAACACCTCGCCTGTCCCTGCCACAGCCTGGGAAAGAAGCGTCTTTTTCAGGTCCGGGCGCATCCCGGACTCCTGGCTAAACGCGAACGCAGTTCCCACCTGGATGCCCGCGGCGCCCTGGTCGAGCGCTTCACGCAACTTCTCCGCGTTGCCATACCCGCCCGCCAGCCAGAAGGGAACGCCAAGCGCCCTCAACTCCTGAAGGTTGACCCGATCCCGCTCACCATAGACGGGTTCTCCGGCGGCATTCAGTTGCAGCTTTCCGCGCGGCGGCGCATTGTGCCCGCCGGCCGTTGGGCTCTCGATCACAAATCCGTCTACGGGACCGCTGGCGCGGCGCAGCATGGTTGTGGCCAAAGTGTTCGAGGAAACGATGGCCAGGAACCGCGGCCGATGCAGCAGCGGAAGCGGCCCTTCCGCGTAATCCGCCGGATCGAAGTGCATCTGCGTATCCTGGCCCGGCAGCGCGCCGGTCACCGACAACTTGTATTCAGCCGCATGGTGCGCCGCAAAGGCGTCCAGCACGCCGGGAATGTGCAGGGGAATGCCTGCGCCCATCAGCACATAGCCCACTCCAGCCAGCATGGCTCCATAGATTGAGGAAAGGTGAGGCATCTGCACCTTCTCAAGAAAATTGATCCCGACCGGGTTCTTGTGCCCTTCCCGCGCCAGGAAAACCTCGACAAAGTTGCTCACGATGCACAGCTCAATCAGCTTCCGCGTGTCCTTCCGCTGGTGCATCGGCACGGCCGGATAAGGGGTTCCGACCGGCTTGCCGCCGGGAACAAAATACTCCTGCCAGATGCGCCTCGCCATATCCGGAAAGGGAAAGGCTTCCAGTCCCCGGCGCATGTATCCGCCCTCGTCCCCATCGACAAGACGACGGACAAACAATGAATCAAGCGCCGTGCCAGACACGACACCAAGCTGGCCGAGTTTCGAGACAGCATTTGCCAGACGCCAATTCGAGACACCGACGCCCATGCCGCCCTGGATGATTTTTGGAAACTGCATCATTCTAAGATTCTTTCACAAATCCGGATAAATTCGTGGATTTTCTCGCAGTATAGCCCCAAGGCCGGAACCGAAGTGAACAATTCTGCTCAACAAAGGCCAATTCAGGAACCTTTTTCAGGCTATTCTTCCGTTCCCTACAGCTTTTCGCGCAGGAAGCTGATCACGTGGTCGGCCTGAACCACGCCTACCATACGGCCCAGGGTGTCCACCACCGGCAGAGCGTGCAGGTTGTACTTGTCGAACAATTCGGCCAAGTCGTCCTGATGCAGATCTGCCGGGCAGGAAAGCACGCGGGATTCGGACAGAACGGCCAGCCGGGTCTCCGGCAGAGCCATCACCAGCCGTGCCAACGAAACTACGCCCCGAAGCACCCGCTTCTCGTCGAGCAAGTAAACTTCGGTAACGCTCTCAGGGTCGCCGTCGAAGCTGCGCAGGGCTTGCACAGATTCAGCCACGGTGGCATCCGTTCCCAGATAGATGAAGTCTGTGGTCATGCAACCGGCGGCCGAGTTCTCGTCGAATTCGAGCAGGTCCTCGACCTCCTGCCGTTCCTCAGGCTCCATCTCTTCAAGGATGGCGTCGGACTGCTCCTCAGACAGCTCCGCCAACAAGTCGGCCGCCGCGCCGGGGTCCATCTCCTCAACGATGTCGGCGATTCGCTCCTCGTCCAGCTTCTCCAACAGCGCCTTTTGCAGCTTGGGATCAACCTCTTCCAGGGCCTCGGCGGCCACTTCTTCGTCCAGCGAGGTAAACACAGCTTCCCGTTCGGCCGGCGCCAGGTCTTCCAGGATCTCGGCCAGGTCGGAGGGGTGCATCTCTGCCAGCCGTTCGTACTCGATGCGCAGCTTGACCCGTCGCGCCGGGTCCACTTCAATCACGTCTACAAATTCCCAGGGAATCCCGTGCGCCCCGAGCTTGCGCGAGATTGTCTCAAGCGTCGCCCGCGGCAGCAGCCCTTTGAAGACCCTGCGAAAGGCCCCGCGCAGCCCCACCTCAACCTCAGCCACGCGCAGCAGGTGCGCCGCGCCCCGCCCCAGCCACTCCAGGTCCACATCGTTCACGCGGACCACCTTGCGGCCATGAATATCGATAATCTGGCGGTCCATCAGGTCCTGCTGCAGGTAGAGGTAGTTGCCCTCTTCCTTGAGCGGAACCATGGCTCCCGACGAACGCAACTCAAGCGTGCCCGCGGGCGTTTCCATCACGTCCTCCGAGGCCACGATGAAAAGTCCGGTGCGGGTCTTGAGCACCAGCCCAGCCACCTTGCCCGCATCCGGACCGGTGGCCACGGCAATATCCTTGAGCCGCCCACGCAGGTGCCCTTGCGCATCGGTGATCGGAGTCCCGAGCAGCGCGGTCAGGCTTACGCGAGCTATGGTGCGAGGCTGCATGAGGTGAGTGTATTCCCTCGACGCCGGGTTGCGCCTCCGACCGCATCCGGTTCGATAACTGGCAAATTGGCCATCACTCGCCCCTGGACGAAATGGGGCAGAGTTGGTCTCTCTCCAGATTGAATATGGGTCGGATTGCGACGTGCTTTTCTCAGGCCATCGGCAAAGTGCCGCAAGGCATTGAACCCGGTCAACCCTGACTTCGACCCGCGCCCTAACTGACCCCCCCAGGCCTCTGGCCCCAACGTCCGGCAGGGGTTGAGCAGGTCAAGGGAACGCGCCGTGGTCCAGCCGCCGCCCTGCCACTCCCCTGCCCGGCAACTCCGGAACGATGCCTCCCATCCGATTGATTCCAAACAACCTACTCCAAATCCATCGATTCCCCACAAGAAGAGCTTGCAAACTGAGCGATTCTGTTCTATTTTACTAACTAGTTAGTTAAGATATTGACAACCACTACTCCAACCCGTACGCAGACAGAACGCGCCGACCACACCCGCGCTCGCATTCTCGACGCCGCGACCCGCGAATTCAGCTCGAATGGCCTGGCCGGCGCACGCACCGAGCGGATTGCCGAAGCCGCCGGGGTCAACAAGGCCCTTATCTACTATTACTTCCAAGGCAAAGAGGCTCTCTACACCGCAACCCTGGAATTCGTGGCCGAGCGCATGGCAAGCATCAGCATGAGGGTCCTGACCCTGGAGTGCTCGGCGGGCGAGCGCCTGCTGCGTTTTGCACTCAACCACTTTGACCGCATCTACTCCCAGCCCGTCTTCCAAAACCTCATGCAGCAGGAGATGATGCGCTTCCGCAAGGGCGAGTCGATCACCATGAGCCCTCTGGTTGAGAAGCTCTTCCGGCCGATGGGAGACAAAATGTTCGCCGTGGCAGTGGAGGGAATTCGTTCGGGTGAGTTGATCCCGGTGGAATCCTCGCAGATCATCTACGCTACGCTTGGGCCCAATGTTTTCTACTTTCTCTCCGCCCCCATGATGCGCATGATTGCGGAGAAAGATCCCTTCCACGTTTCCGCGCTGGAGTTTCGTCGCAAGGCGGCCATCGAGTATCTCGGCCAGTCGATTTTCATCGACCGCGAGTACGGAGCAAAAGTTGCCGCTCGCGTTCTGGCTGCAACGCCCATGCCACTCATATTCGAAATCAAAATGAGCGGCTTCGACTCTGCCGCAATGAAACCAAGCGAAATTGAAACATCTGAAGTGAGGCACGCATGAATGCACGCAATCGAGTTTTTTCGATCCTGGGTCTGCTCACCATTGGATCGCTGATCTGGTACTTCGTTACCGTCCGCCCCTCCGGCGACCTGCAACTGATCGGAACCGTGGATGCCAACGAGGTGGTGGTGAGCGCCAAGATTCCGGGCCGCATCCAGACGCTCACTGTTGATGAAGGAGACACCGTCAAGGCCGGGCAGCTCATCGCCGTCATCGAGAGCGACGACCTGCAGGCCGCGCGCGCAGCCGCTGAAGCCACCGCCAACAGCCAGAAGTTCAAGCTCGGCGAGACTGTCGAAACCGAGCGCCAGACCGTTGGCGAGGTGGGCAGCGCCACCGTCAACGCCGAGGCTCAGGTGAAGGCCGCGCAGGCTTCGCTGGCCCAGGCACAGGCAAACTTCGAGCACCAGCAGGCCGACACAAGCCGCACCGTTGCCCTGGCTCAGCAGGGCATCATGAGCGAGCAGGCCAAAGACGACGCCGCCACAAGCCTTCAGGCCTCCAAAGCTGCCGTCGATACAGCCCGGCAGAACGTAGCCGCGGCCGAAGCCTCGCTGCGCCAGGCCCGCGCCCATGAACTGCTTGCCACTGTCGCCGCTCGCACGGTGGACGAGACCCGCGACCAGGTCGCCAACGCCCGCGCCCTTGCCGACCAAGCCAAAGTCGAGGTGGGCTACTCCCAGGTCTTCGCCCCGGTCAGCGGCAAAGTCAACGTCCGCGCCACTCGCCAGGGAGAAGTCGTCGCCGCCGGCGCTCCGATCGTCACCATCATGGACCTTACGCAGACTTGGATTTATGCGCCCCTCCCTGAGACTCAGGCCGACACTGTCCAACTCGGCGACTCGCTCCGCGTCGTCATGCCCTCGGGCGTCACAGTTCAAGGCAAAATCATCGCCAAGGCCGCCGAGGCAGACTTCGCCACCCAGCGCGACGTAAGCAGCCGCAAGCGCGACATCAAAACCATCCAGTTGAAGCTCCTCATCGACAATCCGGGCGAGCGCTTCGTCCCCGGCATGACCGCCGAAGTCTACATCCCCAAAGCCAAACTGGTGAAACAGTGACTGAATCAATCCAGCCTCAACCAAGCCAGCCCAACCCGGCCATCAACGGCAACGGTGCGCATACCGCCGCCCAGCCGCCCGTCGCCATCTCCGTCGAGAACATCGTTAAGCGCTATGGCGCCTTTGAAGCTGTAAAGGGCGTCAGCTTCTCCGTCGCCGACGGCGAGATCTTCGGTCTCCTCGGCCCCAACGGCGCAGGCAAAAGCACCCTCATCCGCATGATGACCACGCTGGTGCCCATCACCAGCGGCCGTGCAACGGTTGCCGGCTACGACGTGGCAAAAAACCCCGATGCCGTTCGCCGCGTCATCGGCGTCATTCCCCAGGCGCTCACCAGCGACCCCGACCTTACCGTCGAGGAGAACCTCAGCATCTACGCCAAGCTCTACAGCGTCCCCAAGGTCGAGCGGCAAAACAATATCAACGAGGTTCTTGAAGCCGTGGACCTGGTCAAGTGGCGCGGCGCGCAAGTTAAGACCCTCTCCGGCGGAATGCGCCGCCGTGTTGAAATCGCCCGCGGCCTGGTCCACAATCCGCAGATCTTTTTTCTCGATGAACCCACCACCGGCCTCGATCCCGTCTCCCGCATCGCCGTCTATGAGATGCTCGACAACTTGAGAAAAACGCGTCACCTCACCATGCTCCTCACCACCCATTACATGGAAGAGGCAGACACTCTCTGCGACCGCATCGCCATCGTNNAATGTCGTCGAAGTGCATTTTGATCGCGACGCCGACGAGTGGGGATCACGCCTCGAGAAGCTCGAAGGCGTCACCAATGTTCAGGCTGAAAGCGCAGGATACTATCGCGTTCTAACTTCATCCGGTTCCAAAACCACCATGCAGTTAGTCGAGCTGGCCGCCTCCCTCGGCGAGACCCTCACTTCCCTCAGCGTCCAGAACACCACCCTCGACGATGTCTTCGTCCACTACACCGGCCGCCAACTACGCGACGAACTGGTCAAGCCTCCTGCCTTCACCTTGCCGCCCCGCCCCGGAGCTCAGCCATGAACAGAATGTTCGCCATTGTCGAGCGCGAGATGCGCAAGTTCTTCCGCTCGCCCACCCTGATGATCATGTCGCTCATGATGCCCATCTTGCAGTTGCTCATCATGGGCAACGCCTTTGGTGGAAAAATCACCGGCGCACACATTGCCATCGTCGACTACGATCACGGGCCCGAAGCTTTGAAAATCCGCGAGGGCTTTGACGCCATCGCCGTCAACATCAAGACCTTCACCACCGTCGAGTACACCGACGAGAACAAGGCCCGTGAAGACGTCCGCACCGGCAAGATCGACGCCGCCGTCGTCATTCCCGCCCAATACTCGCGCCGCGTCTATGCGCAGGATGCGCCGCAAATCGGCTTCGTTGTCGATAACTCCGACCTGTTCACATCAAGCAGCCTCGAAGCCGAAATGCAGTCGCTGGTCACCGCGCTTACTACTCCTGTGATCCAGCCGCGCCTCGCCACCGCTATCGCCCTTGAGATCGTCGAGCTCTATCCCTACGTTGACTACATGAAGTTTCTGCTCCCCGCCTGTTGCGCCCTCGCCATGTATATCTCCGTCATGATCGGCGGCGGCATGTTATACATCGACGACAAGGCTCGCGGCGTCCACGAGGGCTATCTCGTAACTCCCATCACCCGCCTCGAGTTAGTCATGGGCCTCAATATGGCCGGTTCTATCAAGGCTGTGCTCTCCGGCATCTGCCTCACGATTATCGGTTCCCTCATGGCAGGCCTCGGCGTCATCTTCCATCCCGAGGCCGACCTCGAACTCCTCTGCCTGATCATCGTCACCGCCATCGCCTTCAACGGCATGATGTTCCTCATGATGGTCCGTGTCGACGACCCCTTGGTGCCGCGCGCCATGTTCGGCGTACTCAACCTGCTCTTGTTCTACCCCTCCGGCGCCATGTATCCCATCAACGCTTTTCCGCCCTGGCTCCGCGCCATCGCCATCATTGACCCCTTCACCTACTGCGTCCACGCCTTCAAAGAGATCCTTTTGAAAGACGGCGGCTTCGTTGCCATTCGATACGACCTGCTGTTTCTCTTCGTCTTCGGCATGGGAACCCTCTTAGTCGCGACCCCTCTCTTCAAGAGAACGTTGTAACGGGACGCACGTCCAGAACCAGGAAAAGATTTCCGGCCGGCAATGCAAGAAGCTCCGGAATGCAAAGAGGCGGTCCATTCCTTGTGGGAGGATGGGCCGCCTTGCTGCGTTCAGGGACCCACAACATAAGTTCACATTGTGTCAGGGCACGGCTTTCGTCGTGGCGCAAATGCCGCATTCGTGTGCGACGGCTATGATAGCTTTCGGCTTTCCTGTCATTGCGAGGGCTTCGGCCTTTGTATCGCCACGTTCAGCGTGCAGCCGCTGAGATTTCATCTTCAACCCCGCCCGCGCCCATCAGGACCAGCGAACGCTGAGCAAAAGGCGAATAGACGAGAAGCGTCGTGCACGCCAGTGCCAGCCCGAAATTGATGTGGTGCAAGAGCAGGAAGGGCGAGAGCGACCATAGCTCGTCAAGGGCGAGCAGAAACGGCCAGATCTTGAGGAGTTTTTCGCGTGCTCCGGGCGCATGGAAGAGCACAGCGGTGAGCACGAAGGCACGGACGGGAATCAGGATCGCGGCAGTCACGATCAGCACAGTAAGTGCATGAGTTGCTTTCGGCAGTGGTGCGAAGAGGTCTTCAATCTCCGCCAGATTTGCCAGTGCCCCAACATAAAAGCCCAGGTACATGAACTGCATCAGGACGAACAGCGTCTGCACAACTGGAAACGAGGCTTTGGGAAGTTCCTCCGGAGAGGCCAAAATGCGGTCAAATAGTTTTCTCTCAGGCTCCATCGGGACTGCCCGTTGCTCACTTGCCACCGAGGACGGGGACTCGGAGGCGGGCACAGACTCCACAGACTCCACAGACTCGGAGGGTGACGGATCTTCACTGGGGGCGATCCGTTCGACGGGAGCCACAAAGCGATAGCCGCGGCGCGCCAGGGTCACAACGAATCTCGGCTTGCTGGCCGAATCTCCGAGGGCTTCGCGAATGCGATTGACCGCTGAGTTCACGCCGTGTTCGTAATCGACGAACGTTCCGTCGGGCCACAGCTCCCTGGAGATTTCCTCTCGAGTCAGCAGTTGGCCGGGCCGGTCCATGAGCATCAAGAGCACCTGGAATGGCTGCGCGTTCAACTTGACCAGGACACCCTGCCTGCGAAGTTCTCCCGTGGTGGCGTCTGCTTCAAATGCTCCAAAGCGATAGAGCCGGACTGGCCGTGAATCCGTCATGTCTTTTGTCCAGTGTATCCGATCGCGAGTTCAACCCAAAGCTTCCGCCCAAAGTACAACTTCCCATAAGTCCAAGTTCTGCAAACGCTTGCAGAGTGAGAAACAATTGTCAACAAGTGACATTCCATGCATTGCCTTCGCGGCAGGGGCAGAGTACGTTGCAATGCATGATGCGTCTTCGCTCCACAGATTCGCGAACGTTCTCCGTGATCGGCCGGGCACTTATCCTATCGTCGCTAATGCCCTTTGTGGCCGCTCCCGGCTGCGTTGTGGCAGAACCCCCGGCTGCAGCCGTTTCAGCATTCGACTCGTATATCGCTACGGTTGAGTCGCGCCTTGCTCAGCAGCATCGGTCCCAAACTGCCTTCCTCGCTCCCGTAACTCCGGCGTCGAAAAGCACTGAAAGCGAGACACGCCTGCGCCGGGGAGAGTTGATCGTCGAGCAGCTCACACCTTCCACGGGCGCAGACATGCCCGGAGCCATGCTGCACCACTGGCGCGGTACTGCGTTTGTCGCCGGAGCCACAGCTGCGGATTTTGAGCGGCTGATGAAGGATTTCAACGCCTATCCTCAACACTTTTCCCCGCAGGTGCTGCAAGCGAAAATCCTCACCCAACAGGATGATCGTCTTCAGGCACTGATGCGGGTCCGCCAGCAGCACGTCATCACGGTGGTGATGGATACGGCCTACGACATCACCTTTGGGCGGCTGGATGCGCAGCACGGATACAGTATCTCGCGAAGCACAAAGATTTCCGAGATCGACTCGCCCGGCGCCAGCTCCGAGCGCGCCCTGAATTCCAGCCAGGAGCACGGCTTCCTCTGGCGCCTCAATACCTACTGGAGCTGCGAGGAGCGAGACGGCGGACTTTACATGCAGATCGAGTCAGTCTCGCTCACGCGTTCCATTCCAACCGGCCTCGCCTGGGCGATTCGCCCCTTTGTGGAGAGCGTTCCACGCGAATCGTTGGAGTTCACCTTGCGCTCTGCGTGCAACGCGCTTCGCAAATAGTTTGATCCAGCCCCTGAAAGCCGGCGCTCTGAACAACGTCTGCATGAATCGGAGTTTTTGAAAGGGCGTGGTTTTTAAGGCTGCGGGAAAAGGCCTGTTCGGGGTCAAAAGCAGCAATTGAAAAGGACACGACGATGAATGCGAAATCAGTCACAACGAAGGATGAAGCGGTATTCCGGACGGCGCGCCGGGTAAACCAGGCGCTCACAGCTTCCGTTGAGAAGCGCGCTTTGCAGTGGATGGCCGAGCGCGCGCCCAACTGGCTCACGTCGGACCAGCTTACGATTCTCGGTTTGGCCGCGCAGATTGGAGCTGGCGCCTGCTACGCGTTGTCGCGCTACAACCGCTGCGCCCTGCTTCTGGCGATTTTGTGCCTGGCGCTCAACTGGCTCGGGGACAGCATGGATGGAACCTTGGCCCGTGTGCGCCGGCAGCAGCGCCCGCGCTATGGTTTCTACGTCGATCACATGGTGGACATCTTTGGATCGATCGCGCTGATGTGCGGGCTCGGCTACTCCGGATTCCTGCACTGGCAGACGGCGATCGCCATGATGGTAGCGTTTCTGCTCCTTTCAAGCGAGAGCTACCTTGCCACATATACCTTGGACTGTTTTGAACTTTCGCAAGGCATCTTCGGCCCCACGGAACTTCGTATTCTGCTTGTGATCGGCAACCTGGCTCTGCTGCGCAGTCCGTACTCCACGCTGTTCGGGCATAAGATGCTGCTGTTTGATTTGGGAGGAACCATAGCAGCGGCCGGCATGTTCGCGATGGCGATCGCCGTCACCATGCGCCATACGGCGCAACTCTACCGGCAGGAGCCGCTGCCATGAACGCTTTCATCCGCTGGTTGAAGTTCAATCTGGTGGGAGCCATGGGCATGGTTGTGCAGCTTGCCTCGCTCGCTCTATTCAACCATTGGTACGCAGGCCACTATATGGTTGCTTCAGCCGCGGCCATTGAGCTCACGCTGCTGCACAACTTTGTGTGGCACCTGCACTACACGTGGCGCGACCGCCGCGATCACTCCGCGCTACTCGCTCAATTGGTGCGGTTTCATCTTTCAAATGGGTTGGTTTCCATGCTGGGGAATCTTGCGCTCATGCGAATCTTGGTCGATGAGGCGCGCATACCCCTGCTTGCCTCGAACACGGTCGCGATTCTGTGCTGCTCATTGATTAACTTCTGTTTGGGAAATAACTGGGCGTTCGCCGTGAGGCCCAAGGCTATTCATGGCTAGTAACATCCGCCACACAGATGGGCTTGCGTTTTGGCTTGAAAAAGGGCGCGGCGAAGGAGAGGCCAAGCGCCTGGGGCTCCCGTCCCAGAGGGATGCTTCTTCTTCGCCGCGTGGAGGGAATCGATGACGATGGCAGGCGAGAACGGGAATGAATGCTCCTGCATCCTGCTCCATCAGCGATGCGGCCGTCGCCGGCCTGCAATGCCTGAAAAGTCATTCCGCCTCGCCCGCGAGTAACCGCCGCCTTACTGTCCTGAATGGGACGCGCCGCCCAACACCAGGCTAACGCTGTTCAGTTGAATTGTTTCCAGAATGTTGACTCCACCCTTGGCTTCGGTTTCCACTCCGGGGTTATACTTCCCTTCCACCGCCTTTGCCGGAAACGTCACAACGGCTTTCTTATTCTGCGTCAGGGTGACCTGAACGTCTGACCCGGAACCTGTCCATGTCAGTTTGTAATCGCCCGCGGGAAGCTGTGTCGATCCAACTTGCACAGCCACCGCGAAGGTCACAGTTTGGGGTTTCTGGCTGGCAAAGGCGGGCGCGGCAAGCAGGACGAGCATCAATGCAAAACCAAAGAAGCGCTTCATGTGGTTCTCCTCAATTGCCTCGCGTATTTTCTCCCCCGCATGAGGCATTGAGAGGATTACACTCCGTTCGATTGTTTTTGAACCTTAAGAATTCTTAAGAAGCAGGCTGGTTTTCAATTTTGAAAACTTCCAGGACTTGCGAAACCCATGCCATTGACAAAGACGATTCGCGTCAATTCGGTATGGACGCCGTGCAAAGCGGAATCGTAATTTGCACGCGCAGACCGGGCGACGCGTTTTCCGCGGTGATGGCGCCATGATGCACTTGCACGGCCCGTTTGGCGATGGATAAGCCCAGCCCCGATCCTCCTCCCGTCGCATCGCGCGCCTCTTCAACCCTGAAGAATGGATCGAATATCTTTGTGAGTGCATCCTCGGGAACGCCTGGCCCATAATCGCGAACCGCAATCATCGCGGCGCGGGAATCTTCGGCGATGGACACTTCGACCGTGGAATGTTCCGGCGAATAGCGAATCCCATTGCGCAGCACATTCTCCACCGCGCGCCGCAGCAGTTCGCGATTGCCCAGAACTTCTCCGGCGAGGCGGCCTTTCACTGAGATTCGACAGCCTCGAATTTCGGCTTCCACAGCGCAGTCGCGAATGACTTCATCGACGATGTCCTCGGCGCGCACGATTCCGGTGCCCTGCACGGCTGGGTCGCCTTCGATGAATGTGATTTCCACAATGTCGGCCACGAGAGAGGTGATGCGGTTCACATCACGCTCGATGCGATCAAGCGCCGCATTGCCGTCCGCGGAGGTTCTGGCCAGCTTGATGGCGAACTTCAGCCGTGCAAGCGGCGATCTGAGTTCGTGCGAAATGTCCCCCAGCAGCCTGCGCTCACTCACAATCAGCCGTTCCAGGCGTTCCGCCATTTGATTGAACGAGCGCCCCAGTTGTCCAATTTCATCCTGCCGTCCGGTCCGCACGCGAACGGACAGATTGCCCTGTCCGAAGAGGGCAATCGAGGCCGCAATCCTGCGGATCGGCGACACCACGCCTGCCGACGCAAGCCAGCACAGAACACCCGTGGCGCCGATCAGCAGGAAGTAGAAAGGAAGATACGTCCAGATATGCGGCCCTTCAGGAACGCCGACCGCGGAAATCCAGTACTGCCCATCCGGCGATCGGTGAGATCGAACGTAATGCCCATTCTCCCGCGTGCGCCATTGGGAGCGCGGAGGCGGGGGCAGCAGCGCGGCTCTGTTTTCGCCGGACACAACATCTATACCGTGTGCGTCGAGCAGATAATGGGACGATCCCCCAAACACGCGGTCCAGTCTGGTCAGATACTCCTTGAGCGCCTTCGCCCCGCCGCTGGTCATTGCTCCGCGAGCACTTTCAAGTTCCAGTTCGTCGATGCGGTCGAATGCGGGATCGATGGTCTTTTTCTGCATCCGATCCGATATCTGATGAAAGACCAGGAACGAGAACGACAGCGTGGTCACCATTGCCAGCAGGACGCCGTAGTAGAGAGACTTCATGGGCAACCGCTTAAGCCACTCCGGTAAATACATACCCAACTCCCCTCACCGCGCGAATCCGATTTCGACTTCCCTCCAGCTTCTTGCGCAAATGACTTATGTGGACATCGAGAAAGCGATCGTAGGGTGTTGCTTCGCGTTCGAACAGAGCCACCGTGATCTCGTCTCGCGAGACAATGCGCCCTGCGGAGCGCATCAGCATTGCCAATAGGTCGAACTCCATCACGGTCAACTCCACCGCCGAGCCCGCGATCCACGCCTCGCGTGTCGTGGCGTTCACCTGGATATCGCCGATGGTTACAACTGGGCTGCCTTTCCAATCCGCCATATCGGTGCGGCGCAGTACAGCCCGAATCCGTGCCAGCAGTTCATCCGGGTCGAAAGGCTTGGGAAGATAGTCGTCGGCTCCCGTATCCAGGCCGAGAATTCGGTCATGCTGCTGAACACGCGCGGTCAACATGATCACCGGAACGTCTTTTCGCCGCCGCAACTGTTGCAGCACCGTAAGGCCGTCGAAGATCGGCAGCATCACATCGAGAAGCACAAGATCGTATGCGCCGTTGAGTGCGGAAGCCAAGCCATCCCGGCCATTATGGGCGCAATCCAAACCATGGCCGGCCTCGGCGAAGAACTCCTTCATCATCCCGCACAACTCTGCATCGTCATCGACGAGCAGGAGTGATAATTGTTTTTGCTTTTCCGCAGTCTCCATCTGTACTGCCTCAGGACCCGGCGGCCATTGAGCAATCCCGCTCCGTTTCCTAAGTCTCGCACAGGCCCAAGCAGCAGCGACATGCTTAACAATTCTTAAGACTGGTTGCCGAGAAATACTTTGTCTGGACGGAAGCCCACCCTTTTGCAAGCTGCTTCACCCTTTTCTGAGCGAATGATCTGGGCGCTCCATTCTTGCGTCCGCTGCGGCGGATTTCTGTCTCAAAGGGGAGAGTTCGCACCGTCCTGCCCTATTTGCTCTTCCTTATCCGCTTCCTTACCGGCTCATTATCCGCGTACACCCGCCACTCCTTCACCTTGTCCTCGTCTATAAAGGCCCGAAACACCGCAGGCGAACTCCAGCGATCCAACTCCGTCAGTTGTCCGTCCACCGCATAACTGCCCTGCGCCAGTCCCAGCATCACCACCACCGGCCCGCGGATGAAAGTCTCCTGAAGCTCGATTGAATAGTCCGACACCATGCGGAAGTACTCCACCCACCCGGCGCGCACCTTTTCCCGACCCTCCACAACCCTGCCCAGCGAGTCGATAAACCGGTGTTCCTCCGGCATTAAGGTAGCCAGAGTCTCCAGATCGTGCCGGTTGATCGCCTTCACAAATTCCCGCGCCACAGATTCCAACGAATTCTCCATCCTGCCATTGTACCCACGCCGCGCAACGCCACGAAAGGCAAAATCGCAGGCGCTTTCCCAGCCTTTGCTCACGCGCGCCCCAGATGGCCGTGTGTCTGACCCCGGCTGGGCGTGTATCTGCTGGGTGCTGCTTGGTGCTCCAGGTCCCGAATTTGAGACCTTGGATTCCAAAAATCTCATTTTGGGGCGCTTTGAAAGGGCGCGGCTTTCCGACTGGGATTTGCCCTTGGAATCGCGCCATCTCCTTTCGATTCTTGCAGCTAGATGCCCTGGGGAATCACCCTCAAATCGGCCCTAAAAAGATTTCCACCGATACGGCAGGATTTCCTCGAAATCCACAGGATTATCTTTCTCAAACGTATTGACACGGCAATTCGACTAAGAGCATAGTTACTTTCATTCCGGGTTGCTAGGTAAGTCTGAGTATCTTCAGCAATGACGATTTTGAAGGCTTTACCGAAAGGCCCCAGCAGGGAGCACTAAGTGCTGAGCACGGAGTAATCCGCGGGCAGCATAGGACGCTAAAGGTCGGACGAGGAGCAATCTGAGTCCGGCGAAGAACGCTAAGTGTCGAGCGAGGAGCAATCCGAGCCAGATGCGAAGCGGTAAGTGTTGAGCAGGGAGCAATCCAGGTCCAGCACCGAGCGTCAAGTGTCGAGCGCGGAGTAATCCGCGACCGGTGCGGAACTCTGAGTGTTGAGCGCGGAGCGATCCGGGCCCAACACGGGGCGCTAAGTGTGGAGCACGGAGATATCCGTGTCAAGCACAAGGCGCAAAAGCGTCGAGTACGGAGCAATCCGAACAAGGCGCGGGGCGCTGAAGGATCGAGCGCGGAGCAATCCGTGCCTGGTGCGAAGCGTTAAGTGTCGCGAGCGGAGCAATCCGTGGACGGGACGGAGTTCTTAAGTGTGGAGCACGGAGATATCCGTGGTCAGCACAGGGCGCAAAGCGTGGAGTGAGGAGCAATCCGAGCCGAGCGCGGAGAGCCAAGTGTCGAGCGTGGAGTAATCCACGACCGGTGCGAGCGCTAAGTGCGGAGTTCGGAGATATTCGAGCAAAGCATGAGGCGCAAAGTGTTGAGTGCGGAGATATCCGTATCCAGCACAGGGCGCTAGGTGTAAACCACGGAGCAATCCGTGTATAGCACAGAGAGCCAAGTGTCGAGCGAGGAGCAATCCGAGCACGGTGCGAAGTGCGAAGCGTTTGGGCCGGCAACTCGGGACGTTTTTTTGCCCAAAAACGTCCCTCATCACTTACAGACCTTATAACTCCTCAAGTTACCTGTTTCTTACCTGTTTCCTTGCGGCTTCCCCCGCAACCCTTCCCCACAAACCAACTCACCGCATCGCGGACTAAGTGTTTCTGTGCGCTTGTCCGACAATCCCTATTCGTTTGAATGCGTTAGGTGTGGTTTCACAGTTTCACAGTCAAAAATGCAGGAGGATTGTTTGGGCCAGGGTGGGGCCGGCGGGGCTTTGGGAAAATCCGGGCTGGCGGCTGGGGACGGGTGCGCAGCCTGCGCGATGTTTTTCATAGCTTCGCAATCCGGCTCGCATCCCGCCCCTTCGACTTCGCTCAAGGCTGGCTCTAGCCGAAACAGCGAACATGCGGCGAAGAGTGGGGGGAGGGGGGTGGGGGGATTATTTAATTAGTACACACCTTGCGGACCGGGGACATAGCTGAAAGNNGGGAGCCGGGGCCCGGTGGGGCTCTGTGGTTCCTCTACCTTCTCTATTGTGCGCCAGTGGAGGGAAATAGTCTGCAAAAGGGGCGGAGCGAGTTTTCCGCGATTCTGATTCCACCCTTCGCTAGAAGGAAGCGAGGGATGGGGCGCCCTCATTGTTGGCTGGTCTAACGGTGGGCTACCCGCCTCCAGTCATTTGCTCAGGCCGCTGACCCGATCGAATTGATTTGCACCCTGGCGCATGCGGCTTCACGGCTTTACCTCCCGAACATCATCGAGGATTCTCAACGTGGAACCGAAGCGTCGAAAGTTGCGAAACTCGATCTCGTTCATATCGGTCTCCCGCCGCCCCTTTCTAACTATGATTTGTGCGCCAACGGGTAACAGGTAGTCGTGATTGTTGATCGCTACGTAGTCGTAGTCCCCGCTGACCGAAGTCGCATGGATGGGAAACCCCTTCGGCACCTTATCGACCACCTGCGAGATGCGGCGAACGCATCGGGTTGCGCTGTCGATGAACACTTGGCCATGGAAACCTACAGTGACCACTTCATTTGGACTTATCCGAAGGTTGAGTGTGGAGTCTTCCCTGGCCACGCGATAATCGAATACCTGCACCGTCCCGTCCGCCAGCACGCCAGTCTCCTTCCATTGAAACTCGGCCTTCGACGCCGGACGAAACAAGCCTGTAACCACAGCACCGAACTCTCCGGCCGACTGCACCCCTTCCGAGTCTCCCGTGTCCTCGTGGATTCTCTCGCCATCCTGTTCTATCTCCAGCATGGTCCGGCTTTCCTCATGATCGAAATACGTCAGGAGCTCAGTGAATTTATCCTTATGCTTCCATTTCCCGTTGCCATCCTGATCGATCGACCGGTCGGTCACCCGTTGGCACATGAAGTTAGGCAGTGAAGCCCTATAGTCCATGGCATTCCGTCGAGCATCCGCAAGGATGGACCTGAGTTCATCCGGCGCCGGACGCTTCATGGGGTTTGGGGGAAGGGCGATGACGAGCGGGCCGACGGGGCGAGGGGAGGTCTCCAGCGCGGCCGCATCGACCTCGGGGTCCGGCGGATCTGCTTTCGCCGATCGTGCACCGGCCATTGTGAAGGATACGCTGGCTTCAGCGGTTTTTCCGCCCTGGCTAAGATTGATTCTCACCTCGTAGAGACCGTCCATAGGCGGGTCGATTGAAAAGCTGGTCAGGTACGAAGAGAACTCTGATGCGCCCGCCTGTTGAGTAATCGGCGGAGCACCGCCAAGCAGTTTGCCATCCCGGAATACCAAGGCTTTGAGCGTGGCGGCGTCCTCGGCATGCAGGCTTGTGTGAGCGACGAAGAATACAGAAACCTCCTTGGCGCCGGGCGGCAACTGGCCGGAAAGATTTGGCGTGACCTTATCGTTGCCATGACGGAGCGAATCCGATGGATCGTCCCCGGGGCCAAACGGTTCTAGCCGTCGCACGAGAGCCATGTTGCCCAGCGATGGGATTGCGGCAGCCGCAGGCAATTCGAAAGAAATGCGCTGTGCCCCTGCCTTGCCGCTGTTGCAGTCCAGAATCGCCACCTCCAGAATGTATTGGCCCGGAGAAGCGAGAAAATGGCGCTGCAGGGTGATGGCCTCGAACCTAGCCATCTCAGCGTCTTTCAGTAATCCACGACGCGGGATTTCCGCACTGAAATGCTCAACGATTGTTCCTGACTTGTCCTTGACATCTGCAACGATTGAGATGTGTGCCAGGTAGATCCCCGAGTTGGAGTCCTCGCGAAGATCCAGACTTGAGAGAGGCACCTCGACAGCCAGCGTGTCGATATTTCCATCGGCTAGACCTCCTCTCTGCAGGATTGCGGCTCGGAAGGCCACGTCGGTGGGCAACTGGGTACCGCTGAGAATCTTCAGCAGCGATAACTCGAAAGGCTGCGGACTATATCCGGCGCCGGCGTGCGGAGGCAGCGCAAGATAACCCGCTTGAGAGCGTATCCTGATCCCGGCCCGGAGCGGCTTGACGACGACCGAATGAAACTCTCCGTCCAACTCGTTATTCGGGGAGGGATAGGAAGCCACATAATACGTCGTCGTGTCTTCGATCATTTCATCCACCGATTTCCGCAAGCGATCTCCGGTGATGTAACTGCCTCCCGTCTCCTCCGCCAGGTTCTGCATATCGTTATGATCTGTGTCTTTTTCCACGGGCGCCAGGCCTCTGGCTTGTATCGCGGCGGGTTGAAGGCCAAACGCATCCTGCGCGCTCATCTGCGACCCCATACGGTCCAGGGAGTTCATGTCGACAACATAGATGCTCATCCCAGCTAGATTCGCCGTTCCGATAATTGATTTGATTGCATCCCTGGCGCGGGAATCCACCTGCCGGTCCTGCATCGAGGTAAAGTAAATGACGTCTTTCTTCTGCGAAATCGTGTGTTGGGATTGTGCCAAAGCCAATAAACCCGCCAGGGAAGGCCGCAAATGTTGATCCTGGGCAATATGACCCGAGTTATTGAGCGCCGAAAACAGCGCCTGTGCGAGGACGCGATCTCTTGCGCTCACTGGCTTCCCCGATACATCAGCGCCGGTCAGCGCCACGGTGAGGAGTTGCTGTTCCGCCTGGTTGACTGGGCTGCTGTCCACGGGCCTTATTGGCTCGGTGGCCGCTTTCACGGCCTCCTCGAGCGCTCTGCGATCAGAGGTAAATCCGTGCTGGAGCCGAAGCCGCCCCTCAACGTTCAAAACGCAGAAGGAAAAGCCGTCCTGGGGGAACAAGTTCAGAATCTTCGTCACAGTTGCGCGCTCGGTCTGAATCGTGGACGGGTCAGTTAAGTTGGCCGTCCCAGCGATCGGTACCGGACGGTCAAAGACCAGCGTGACCAGATGC
The DNA here is from genome assembly GCA_003138365.1 of Acidobacteriaceae bacterium. GTDB lineage: Bacteria > Acidobacteriota > Terriglobia > Terriglobales > Acidobacteriaceae > Telmatobacter. The sequence continues at coordinate 4,144 of PLFY01000040.1, read as the reverse complement.
TCGAATTCCTGTTTGCCGGTTACAAGACGGAGACCATTCAGGGTGGCCGGAGAGCCGCTATCGGTAACCTCAATCTCACCAGGTTTCAGGTCGAGAACGGGCCTGTTTTTTTTGTCGTGAACCACGAGCTTGAGAGATATCTCTCCGGCATTCACCTGCGTAAGAACCGCTTGACCTGCCGCTAGCTCCACCGCTTGGCTGAACGCCAGGGGAGCCTGGACTGCAACGGCAAACAGAGCCAACCACTCGATGATCGAACTCCGAAGCTTGGCTTTTTTCATATGAGCGCTAGATTGGCCCATCTTGGAGTTGGCTTCTCCCAGATTCCGATGGAGATCGTATCGTCATCGATCTCCATGTGCTGGAGTATGGATGTCGACGATTCTCTTTGCTGCTCATCTCAATCGGCCCCATCGGATCGGCGTTTGGTCGACGCTCAAATGATACCCCAAGCGCCGCCTGCCTTGCTCATAAGACGTGAGATTCATTGGGTCTACAGCGAAACACCTCGCTTCCAGGGAATGAAATCGTTCTGTCCCAAGAGCTCGGCCTTGGTAAACCGCTCGCCGCTTGCCACCTGAATCGAAAGTTCAAGCAACTTCTCCGCACACTCCGCAATCGTCGTCTCGCCTGTCACGATGCCACCCGCGTCGAAGTCGATGATGTCGCCCATGCGGCGGGCGAGCGTTGAGTTGGTCGAAATCTTCACGACCGGGGCCACTGGATTGCCGGTTGGCGTGCCCAGGCCGGTAGTGAACAGGACAAGATTCGCGCCCGCACCCACCTGCGCGGTCACGCTCTCCACGTCGTTGCCCGGCGTGCATTGGAGCGTGAGTCCAGGTGTCGTGGCGTACTCGGGATAGTCGATCACGCCGCTGACCGGCGCGACCCCGCCTTTACGCGCCGCGCCGGCTGACTTGATGGCGTCGGTCGTCAGCCCATCCGCAATGTTGCCCGGCGAAGGGTTCATCTCAAATCCCGAATGCACAGCCTTGGCGCGCGCCTGGTAAGCCTGCATCAGATCACGGAAACGCCGCGCCAGCTCATCCGACGTGCAACGGTTGATGAGTTCCTGCTCCACGCCATGCAACTCGGGAAACTCCGAGAGAATCGTTTTGCCGCCAACGCCCACAATCAAATCCGAAACGTAACCGACGACTGGATTCGCCGAGATGCCGCTGAACCCATCCGAGCCTCCGCACTGCAGCCCCACAGTCAGCGCGGAGAGCGGCGCAGGCTCGCGTTGGGCGCAGTTGGCCTCGGCCAGCGCCGCAAAGGTTTCCTCCAGAGATTGTTCCATCAGCGCCGACTCGCGTCCCGACTTCTGTTGATCGAAGATCAGCACCGGCTTGCGCAACTCGGAATCGCGCGCACGCAGCTCGTCCATCAACAGGCTCGGCTGCGCATTCTGGCAGCCCAGGCTCAACACCGTTGCACCGGCCACGTTGGGATGGTGAATGTAACCGGCCAGCAGCCCACACAGCGCTTGCGCATCCTGGCGCGTGCCGCCGCAGCCGCCCTGGTGGGTAAGAAATCGAACGCCGTCAAGGTTATTGAAAACCCGCTCTGTGCGCGGATGAGCCTCCAACTCCACGGCATCGCGACCGTTGGCCCGCCGCTGAATCAGCTTCCTCACATGCTGCCGATAACTGTTCGCGCTGCCGTAACCCAGCTCTTCTTCGAGCGCTTCTTTCATCCGCTCCACGTTGCGGTTTTCGCAAAATACCAGTGGCAACACCAGCCAGTAGTTGCGTGTGCCCACCTGGCCATCCGCGCGGTGGTAGCCCATAAAGCCGCGCGCAACCCAGGCCGATGCATCGGGCAACGCAATCGGTGCAGGCTGCCGCGCAGCGCTGTAAGCCCCCGCACGATGCCGCACGTTGCGCGTCGATACCAACCCTCCGCGCCCGATGGCCTCCACCACTTCACCCACCACCATGCCGTACAGAAAAACCAAGTCGCCAGGCGTCAGATCGACGAGCGACATCTTGTGCTTGGCGGGAATCTTTTGCGCAACCGTGCAAGAGGCTGGAGACGACGCTGAGCCAAATTGCACCAGCGTGCCCGGATCCAGGGGCGCCAGCGCCACCACAACATTGTCGCGCGCGTCGAGTTGCAGAACCGTTTCAACCATAGGGATCTTCTTTCGGGATTAACTTAGGCGCCAACTGGCAAGCCCGCTTTCAGCAAGGATACAACTCGTGCGGGAGACCAGGCCGGCATCGCGCAACGATCGACGCGCGATGCCAATATGATCCAGCAAAATTCGCAAACAAGTCATGCGCGAAAATATACCATGGCCGTGCGTGGGTTTCCGCTTCTGTCTTCGGCCCATCCCGGACCGTGCCCTTGCCCTCCTCCGCCGGAAGGTTCAAATTGAGCCCACAGATTGCAGCCAGATCGTCTTCCACAATCACCCGGAAATCAAATTCACCCACTACCGCAAGCGCTTATCTCTCGCCACAGACGGTATTGGGTGATTTAATCAAGCATGTCTTCCGATCCCAGGCCTCTCAAGCCGCGCCGCATCTCGAGAATCCAAATCATCGCAGTCTCCATCCTTTCAATCGCAGGCGTCATCAACTATATAGATCGCGGCTCCCTGGCTATCGCCAACACAACGATCCGCGCCGATCTCGGCATGTCCGCCACGCGGATGGGGGTCTTGCTATCGATTTTTTCGTTGTCCTACGCCATCTCCCAACTCCCCGTGGGGGTCCTTCTGGACCGGTTCGGCGAACGCATCATTCTGGGCGCGGGAATGTTTCTTTGGTCCGTGACGCAGACGGCAACCGGTCTGGTTAGGGGCTTTGGCTCCTTTGTCGCGGCCCGCGTGGGGTTGGCCGTAGGTGAATCGCCATTCGTCGTCTCCGCAGTGAAAACGGTCAACGACTGGTTTGACGTCCGCGATCGAGCCACACCGATGGGGATCGTCAACTCTGCAACCACACTCGGACAGTCCATTGCACCGCCGATTCTGACTGTGACCATGCTAGCGTTTGGCTGGCGCGGGATGTTCATGCTGATCGGCGTGCCCGGCCTGCTGCTCTCTGTTGTGTGGTACGTCTTTTACCGGGATCGCAAGGATGTTTGCTTGAACGAAGCAGAAAAGGCATATCTCGAATCTCCGGGCGCGAGAAGCATTCTTTCCGACATCTCCTTCTCCCTGTGGATGGGTCTCTTTCGTTTGCGCACTGTGTGGGGAATGATGCTCGGTTTTGGAGGCATCAACTACACAGTGTGGCTTTACATGTCCTGGATGCCGAATTACCTTGAAGCAGAACATCACATAAGCGTTGCGGCCACTGGAACGATCGCCATCATTCCTTTTGCTTGCGGCGCTGCCGGAATGCTCCTCAGCGGCGTAATCGCCGATTTTCTTGTCCGCCGTGGTGTTGCACCTATCAAGAGCTACAGAACTCTTCTGGTTACGGGGATGACTCTTTCTGCCATGTGTACGTTGCTGGTGCCGTACATCTCCGGCGCAATGGGTGCTGCGTTTGGGATTGGTATGGCGCTTTTCTTTAACTATCTCGCGGGAAACGCCGGATGGTGCCTGGTTCAGTCCATGGCGCCCCCTGGAGCCGTCGCTTCCGTTGCGACAATCCAAAACTTCGGCAGCTTTGTCTGCGCCTCCTTTGCGCCTATCATTACCGGCTGGCTGCTTGATCGCACTCACTCGTTCTACCTCCCTCTGGTGATCTGCTCCATGGTCTCGATTCTTGGCGCACTCTCTTACCTTCTGATTGTGAAAGACCCGATCCTCGTCAGCGCGTCGAAGAGAGAACTAATGGCTTCATCCTGATGCATTCATACCCAGGCCGAACCGCATCTGTTGGAGCGTGAACAGACCGCGGAGAGGCGCCCTGTGCGCAGGGAGACGGCCAGGATCAGGGACGCGGCCGTGGAGTGCTGACACTATGCCGAGGTCCTGGACAAATGCGAATTAAACGTGAAGAATATCGTTGCCGCGGATCACCGGGTTCTGGCGCGAAGAAACGGCCGGAACGTTGCTTTTGAAAGCGGGAAAGATCCGGTAGCTCCATAGCGGGCGAGGAGTTCGATCAGGATCAAGCCGCCCATCAACCTTACACTTCACCGGCACTCGGCCTCGCGGAAGGGGCCTCCATGCCGGACCCCTCAG
>PLFY01000180.1 GCA_003138365.1 Acidobacteriaceae bacterium | reverse complement strand
GATTTTTGGTTGTTGCGATAGCTTCATAGCTATCGAAGATCATATCCATGGCATCGGCACAGCCAGCAACTTCCTGCTCGTCCCGGCTGGCGAAGGATTTGGTCTGCAGCCCGGACAGCAACTTCTCTACCTCGGAATCGCTGAGTTTGGAGCCCTCGATGCGAGTGGACGATCCCACGCTCTCAATAGTGGCTATCCGCCGGAGGCTGGTCAGCTTTTCAGGCGCGAGGGTTTCAATGACTTTCCAGCGCCCTTTGAACTCATCGATAGCAGCGATGAGTTTGAGGATTTCCGGGGTGATCGTGATGCTTCTGGTGTCATACATGGGTAATATTCATTTGCACCCATTTTTTAGCCATTCTCTGGCCGATGGCAAGAAAATATCCATTCATACCCATTTATATCCATTCAGTATCCAATTTGTGATCCAGGCAGATTGGCCTAAAAGCAACCCGCTGCCGAGTCTCAAGAGAAGTGGTCCCGAGCAGGGCATGGCGAATTCCGCACCGGGCACGCTGATATGGAAACCGTGCTGCGCTAGGAAGAACGGTGCGAGGGATCATCGCAAAGGGTCGTTTGCTGCGGCGGGCGACGGCGGCGTAGATTTCAACTGGCTTAGAGCAGTCTGCACGCTTTGCCAGCGAGCTGGATCCTTCTTGGTCTCGATCGGCAGCGAGGGATCCGAATAGAACTGGAGGATGTTGCCGCGGAGTCGGGTCGTTGTCAGATCGAAATTCCGTGCAGACAGCTTAGCCAGCAGGCTCGCGTAGGTTTCGTCCGTAAGCGAGTATTCCCCTGCTTCGGTGGGATTGCCGCTATCGAGATCGCAGTTTGGCAGGACCAGCGTGCCCGCGCGCACTTGCTCGAGAAAGGCGCGATAACGATCGACGGTCGTATTGATGCTCTTGATATATAGATCTTCAGTTTGCGGGGTTGGGTTATTGAAGCCCAATCCTTTGAAAGGACCGATCCTGGGAATATAGCGCAGAAGCGTTGCCAGGATGCGTGTGCCCAGGCCCGGCCTTGCATAGGTCTTTCCCCACTCTCTCTCATAATCGGAACGGGATAGGCGATAGAGGAACTTCTGTCTTGCAAAGTCCGGCGTTTCACGCATCAGATCCTTCTTGTGCGTCTCCAGCGCCACCTGGGTCATCTCCGGAATCAGCCGGCTGACAGAAAAACGGAACGAACCCACGGCAAGGTCCTCATGCGCGAGTACGTCCTTCAACTCCAACCCGTAGATCACTGGAAAGGTCCGCTCCAGCAGCGGCTCCGCAACCTTGAACCCTATGAAATCGTGGTACTGCTCCGGCGCATAACGATTCTTTGCCACCTGCAAGGTATCGAATCCAAACTCGGTTTTCAAGTGCGCCGTCCGGTCCTGCGCATAGCGAACAGAATTGCCATATTCAGCGCGCAGTTTCGGATAGTGGATGGCGACAGCCTCGTTGACCGCGGGGTGGCCGTTGATGTCCGCCGTATAGTGAGAAAGCGCACCCAGGGCGAAGGCGTACTCGTTGGCATCCCGGCTTTCAAGCAGCAACTCCCGGACAAAGTCCCCGCTGCGAACATAATGCACCAGGTTGCTGAAGTCCTTGCTGCCGAACGGGTAGTAGCCTAGATCCTGGATGACCGATCCGCCGTACGCGTAAGCATGAGCTTCCTTGATCTGGTCGTCAGTAATGCCCGGAAAGCGTTCGACCAGGAGCGGCCGGATCTCGGACAGCCAAAGCAAGTCTACGATTTCCTCGTGTGTCAGAACTGAGTATGCGAACGTACTTCCGCTCGACACCAGCAACACGAGAAACAGTGCTGTCGCGCGGGCCAGGGGCAGGCGCCTGCGTTTGCATACGACGGCTGGAGATGGCGTCGAGGCGCGCAAGGTTCAAATCACTCCGACAAACACAAGGATGAGTACAACCGCGAGGGCAAGTCCAATCCCTCCGGTCGGATAATATCCCCAACTTTTGCTGTGCGGCCATGTCGGCACCGCACCAACGAGCGCCAGGATCAAAATCAGAATCAAGATGCCTACAAGCATGTTTTCACCCCTGACGTTCGGACGCTCCGCGCAAATGGATCTGAAGTCTCTGCCCGAACGCGACGACGAAGCAAGTCTTTCACCTTGCAAGCCGGCCATCTGTGCAATTGAATACAGGAGACTGTCGATTGCCGGCGTTCGGGCTCAGTTGAGATCTGCCTTGGCTTGCATTGCCACCCCTCCGGCTGCGATCATCGCTGCGAAGTTTTTGGTTGAGGGACGGCGTACATGAGAAGGAATCGACTTGTTGTTCTTTTTGCGGCAGCGGCATTGTCCACGAGCCTTTCGGCACAAGTGTCAGGCTGGCCCCCGGCGCCCAGCCATCTCACGATACCGGTTTGGCCAGGCATCGCGCCTGGCGCTTCGGTCAACCAGCCCGCGGAGGCTGACACCACCAGCCCCAAAGACAACTTGATCGCCGGCAAGCCGCTTGTTCGGCTGGGCAACGTGGCGACGCCGACGCTGACGCTCTATGCGGCCAAGGGCAACAATAGCGGTGCTGCCGTGGTGGTCTTTCCCGGCGGGGGATACAACATCCTGGCCATCGATCTTGAAGGCACAGAGGTCTGCGACTGGCTGACATCGGCAGGCATCAACTGCGTGCTGCTCAAGTACCGCGTTCCCAATACTGGGCCTTACCCCAAATCGGCGGCGGCTTTGCAAGACGCACAGCGAGCCATGGGACTGGTGCGAGAGCATGCAACGGAATGGGGCATCGATCCCAAGCGCGTGGGCGTGCTGGGTTTCTCGGCAGGCGGACACCTGGTTGCCGCCCTCAGTACCCACTTCGAGCAGCGCCTCTACGATCTCATCGACGCGGCGGACAAGCTCAGTTGCCGACCGGACTTCGCCGTGGTTGTTTATCCCGGCTACCTGGCGCTCGCGGACAAGAACTTTGCGCCCAACGCGGACATCAATCCCACTGCCGGCACGCCGCCCACATTCATCGTCCAGGCTGAGGACGATCCGGTGCATGTAGAGAATGCGGTGGTCTACTTCCTGGCCCTGAAGAATGCCAAGGTTCCGGCCGAGTTGCACGTTTATGCCCAGGGCGGACACGGCTATGGACTGCGCCGCACCGCGCTCCCGGTGACCACCTGGCCGCAGGGCGTTGAAACCTGGCTGCACACCATTGGGATTCTGCCGGCACAGTAGGCTCTACAATCATTCTCATGCTGCTTGCCGTCCTCACCATCTCCGACCGGTGCTCTCAGGGTCTGCTCACTGACACCGCGGGCCCGGCTGTGGTTGCGCTGCTCCGCCAGAACTGGCCGGGGGCAGAAATCCTGACTGGGCTGCTGCCGGACGATGAAGACGCCATCGCCGTCAAGCTGCGCGAGTTGAGCCTTCAAGGCGCGGCTCTGGTGCTCACCGTCGGAGGGACAGGCTTGGGCCCTCGCGACCGAACGCCTGAAGCGACCCGCAGAGTGATGGATCGCGAAGCGCCTGGGCTGGCCGAGGCTATGCGTTTTCACGGAGCCGGACGCAATCCCTTCGCATGGCTTTCTCGGGGAGTGGCCGGCCTGAAGGGCAACACGCTCATCGTCAACCTGCCCGGCAGCCAGCGTGGCGCCGAGGAAAGCCTGACCTCCATTGTTGCCCTCGTACGTCATGGCCTGGAAGTCGCGGCAGGCGGGCACGGCCATCCATAGGTTGAATCGCGCCCTTGTTTCCTCTCCGGCCGCCGAGCTGTTGAATGGGCAACGATCCCTGGGGAAACGCTTTCCAAGATCCGGAAATCTTCCTCATTTCTGCGAGGGTATCGCTTCGCCAGCTCCCGGGCAACAGTTCAAAGAGGCCTGTTGTTGAAGCCTGTTTGGCGCTCTTCCCGGTTCAACCGCACTTGAGAAACAGCGGGAAAGCGTAGAATCTCCTTACCCGTGAGTGGCTCCAGGAAAAAGCCGTCCAACCGGCTGCGGCCGGCAGCCGTCAGCATCCGCGATGTTGCCCGGCGTGCCGGGGTCTCCATCGCCACGGTTTCTCGCTCCGTCAACCGCATACCCACCGTCGACTCCGAGCTATCGCGGCGAGTCTGGCGGGCGATCGATGAGTTGGGCTACCTGCCCAACACCCAGGCTCGGGCGCTGGTTTCCGGCCGCAGCCGCATGTTGGGCCTCATTGTTTCGGAGATCACCAACCCATTTTTTCCAGAGCTGGTTCAGGAGTTTGAAAACCTTGCCGTTGCCCAGGGCTACGAAGTTCTGATCGGTTCCACCAACTACGAACCTGCCCGCACCGAGTCGCTGATTCGCCGCATGTTGCAGCGTAACGTGGACGGCGTGGCCGTAATGACCTTCGGCATCGAAGAGGAACTGGTGCGGAAGCTGGTGGAGCGCGAGTTTCCGCTGGTGTTTGTAGATGCCGGACCGGACCTGCCCAATATCCGGGTGCTCAAGGTTAATTATGGAGAGGGAATTCGCCAGGCAGTGCAACACCTGGCCGCGCTCGGCCATCGCAGCATCGCCTTCATCACGGGCCCGCTGCGGCTTCGCTCCGCCGTGGCGCGGCGGGACGCCTTCCTCAGGTCGATGGCCGAATTGGGGCTCACTGTGCCCGCCCGGCACATGGTCGAAGGCGACCATACCATGGAGGGAGGCATGGGGGCCATGGAACATCTGATCGCACTGCGGGAGCTGCCCACTGCCGTCCTGTGTTCCAACGACATGACCGCCATCGGGGTTCTTCATGCGCTCTACAAGACGACTCACAATGTGCCGCAGGAGATTTCCGTTGTGGGATTCGACGACATTCATCTGGCGCAGTTCATGCTGCCGCCGCTAACCACGGTGCAGATGTCCTGCAATGACCTGGCTGCGGCAGCGGTCGAAGCGCTGCGTGCAGGCATCGAGCGGGACCACCCCAACGCCGCCAAGACGGAATGGCAGATTCCTACCCGNNGATTGACGATGTTACTCACTGCGCTGTCTTTGCCTTCTTTGCTGCTGCGAATCCGCTCCTGGTGGGAAGCCGCGGTCATTGCCGGATTCCTTGCACTCCTGGTGCTCGTCCTCACTTGCTGGGAAAAATGGAGGAAGTATCGCACCAAGGGATGGCCGACCTCGCCGGGAACGGTCGCGTACATTCATGTGCGCAAGGTCGACGGCGGCTTGAATGGCGTCGATTATTGGAAGCTCAGCTTCGACTATACCTACCAGGTCCAGCAGGAGCACACCAGCTCTTATTCGTTCAACTGCGCGACGGAGAACATGGCGGATGGCGCGACCGCTGGCCTGACAGACAAGACTGTTTCCGTACACTACAAGCCGTCGGACGAGAACAAGGGCATTCTGTGGGAGGACGAGGTCTGGGATATTTGGTGGGATACTTATTGGCGCGAATACAAAGGTAAGACGAAGTCGGCGTGATGGGTGTTCGCGGACGACGGGTCTCACTTCTCCGCATTGAATCGCCAGGAGATAGATCCGCCGACGAACGAGACCATGCGAATGCCGACGCTCTGCTCATTCGTCCCGCAGTTGAAGTCGTTGGGCTGGCCGCTCGGCCCCGATCCCAGCGCGCAGTACGGNNTTCCAATCGCCCATTCAGAAACGCGCGAACCACCGCCAGTCTCGTTTCGCCCACCGGAATGGCTTCGTAGGCGCCCGGATGCTGCGCATTGCCCACATCCAATTGCTTGTGACCCACGTACTCGTACTCGCCGCGAACATGCAGCCCGGCAGGCAGCCGATCCAGCGTCGCCAGGCCGTCGAAGATGGTGCGCGGGGCTTCTGGAGTAATCTGCGCGGGAGTCGCCGCGGTGCCCACCAGTCGCGCGTCGGCCTTCGAGAGAACCGCTTGCAGCGTGCCAAAGGTGCTGAACTGATGGCGCACACTGGCGGTGAGGAATTTGAGCGTGCCCGGTCCCAGGTCAAAGGGCGTGCCGTTGTCCGGATCGATCTTGGCCATCGTCGCCGTGGTCGTAGTCCGGCCCACCGTCACGCGCACATCGGTTCCTGTGAATGCTTTTTCCAGCACCAGTTGCTCGGAGTGGGAACGCTCCAAGGGAGAAGCCAGCGCGGCAGCTCCGGTTGCCGAGGTTGCAGCTTCGCCGATGCGCGGATCCTGGGTGAAGAACGCCTGTCCAATGCTGAAAGAAGCCGAGGGAAGCCAGCGCGCAGCGCCGGTTCCCGGCGTCCAGGCCAGCGTGGCCTTGGGGTTCTCAAATGCCTTCCACTCATCGAACGAATAAGCGGGCTTCATTACGTCGATGTTTTTCATCTGGATCAGATCGGGGCGCAGGCCGGCGTAGAAGCGCAGATGTTTGCCTAAGTCGCCGTGCAGGGCGAGATATGGAGTTATATCGCGAATGGTGACATTGTTGGCTAACACTTTGAGGAAGGGACCGTAGACCGGAGGATCGTCAGAGAGATAGTGGTCAAGATCGTCGCGATGAATATCGTCCTCGTTGTAGTCGAGGCCGGCCATCGCCTCAAGCCCCATTGCCTTCAAAAAAGACCTGAACGTATGCGTCTCGCGCGCCTCCGCGCCTTCAACCGTGCGGAACTCGCTCTGCCGGATCAGCCCCTCGCCGAAGTTTGAAAACAGCGCCAGATTGTAGGTGCGAAAGAATCCGGAGAAAGAAACCTCGTCGTTCGCTCCGGCTTTCCAGCGGTCGTCGGCCGCCAGGATCGAGGTGTGCGTCTGGTCTTGCTGCCGCGGGTCGATGGTGTCNNAGCGTGATTTCGTGCTTGCCGGGATCGAAGACGCGCAGCGCGTTCCACTTGAACTGCTTGCGGTGCTCCAGCCGCTTCATCAGGCCGTTGCCGTAGTTGGCTTCCAGAGCCACCCACTCTTTCTTCGCCGGATCGGCGGGTGCAAAGCCGGCCGTCAAATCCGCGTCGCGATCATCGCCCGTGAGGGTGAGGAATCGCTTGATTTGGGGGCGCAAGCTGTAGGTGGCGGCCAGGTTCAGCGCGTGATTTCCCTCCAGTACATTGAATGCGCCGCCGTCAGTGCCTACACTGCCCAGCGCCCCGGAAACGTAGATATTCGGGTCGGCGTAGCCGTTGCCGTGCGCGTTGGCGGAGAGATTGTTCGGAACCAGGTAGCCGCCCACCGCAATGTATTGGGCAATGGGTTCGCCGTGATCGCCGGCCACGCCGGGCACAAAGTATTGCGGCGCCTTGATGCCGCCGGATGCGGTCTCAATGGGCAGCCCGGGAATGGAGACCGGCGCGCCCGGCCTGCCTGGGTTGGCATCCAGCAACTCCTCGCGCACGATGACCTTTTCTGAAGGGTCGGGCGAGGTGAGTGCAATTTCGCTGACGCCGGCTGTGACAATCACCTCTTCAGTTGTTGCGGAGAGATGTTCCAGGCGCAATGTCAGGTTTGCGCCCGATGCTGAGGATGCCGCACTCAGTTCCACTTTGCGCGTAACTGCGGCGAACCCCACGGCTTCCACATGGACCGTGTACGCGCCCCATGCGGGCAGCGTGATGGTGAAGGCGCCGTCGTTTCCGGTTGTACAGGTCAGCCGTGCGCTGGAGCCGGAATCGAACTCGACCTGCGCCGCAGCCACTGGGCGGTCCGCAGGATCGAGCACTGTGCCGGTGATTCGAGGTGCGCCGGTCTGTGCCGCGATGGACGAGGCCCAGGCGAGGATGGTCAGCAGCGGTAGAATGATTCCAATTTTCGTGTTACCGGCTCCCGCAGCAATCCCCGCGTCAGACTCTCCAGGGAAGAATCAGAGTAGCACAAAAGCAAATATCGTGCTACCGGCCATTGAGATCTTGGAAAAGAGGATTTGTCCTGGAGCCCGCCAACCCGAGCGCCCAGCATCATCGCCGCGATTCAACGGAACCGCAATCCGATTGCTCGCGTATCCTAAGCGATACAGGAGCTCCAGATGCTTTTGAAAATCACCCTGCCGGCTAGCGGTCTGCTTCTGGTCGCATGTCTTGCAGCTTCCCCGCGTCCACAATCCCTCTCCGGAACTCCGCAACCCGCGGCAAAGTCCGAATCGCCGAATGCTCCGGCATACAACAAGGACGGCGCAATGCTGTTTCCCAAGCGCTATCGCGAATGGGTGTTCCTGAGCTCCGGCGTCGATATGAGCTATAACCCCACTGCGCAAGCCTCAGGCCATCCTACGTTCGACAATGTCTTTGTGAATCCCGAGGCCTACGCGCAATTCGTTCAGACGGGAACCTGGCCGGACAAGACGGTGCTGGTGCTTGAGTCGCGCGCGGGAATGGATAAGGGCTCGATCAATCACCGCGGCCACTATCAGGGCACGGAGGTGATGGGCGTTGAAGTTCATGTGAAGGACGAAGCACGATTCCCGGGCAAGTGGGCATTCTTCGATATGGATAACGAAGTCAGCGGCAGCCTCTTTCCTAAAGAAGCGTCCTGCTACTCCTGCCACGCCGAGCACGCCGCCGTGGACACGACGTTTGTCCAGTTCTATCCCACGCTGCTGCCGATCGCAAAGCAGAAGCAGACGCTAAGTGCGAGTTATCTGAAAGAAGGGGCCACTGCAAAGTAATTCCCGAGATCAGGCTGCGGCGTAATCGTCATTGGCCTTTGCTTGCCGCGCATGTTTCTGCTGGTTCGGCGTGACAGTTAGCCGCAGTCCAAGAGTCTTCAGCACGGCAATCAGCGTCTTCAACGTCGGATTGCCCTTGGGCGATAGAGCGCGATAGAGGGACTCACGGCTAATCCCCGCTGTAGCCGCAACTGCTCCCAACCCACCATAAGCCTCGGCCACGGCGCGCAATGCAAGCAGTCCGCCACCGCGCTCTTTGGGGTTGTCGAGAGATTCCATTGCCACCTGTAAAAGTGCGACGGCATACTCTCGGTCCTCACGCAACTCTTCGATCGCGCGCTCGTTATGTGAAACGCCAGCAACCAGCTCTTTCATAGTTTCCTCCGCTTCCAATCCGCCCAAAGCGCTTTGGCTCTTGCGATGTCTGTTGTTTGGCTGTCCTTGTCCCCACCGCAGAGAAGTATGACCCATTGTTGCCCCCGCTGCCCGCAATATACCCGGTATCCGGCGCCCACATGGACGCGTAGTTCGGTCACGCCCTCGCCCGCCGGTTTGCAGTCGCCCAGGTTGCCGGACTCAATCTGACGCAGCCTGGCTTCGATTCGGGCCTTCGCCATTCGATCGCGGAGACTGCGGAACCATTCCGTATAGGGTTCACGACCATCCTCTTGCTGATAACGGATGAGTTCGATCACAAGAAGATTGTAGCATAAAAGCTACAAGCTCTCAGTCTACGAGACAGAAACAGTCGGTTCTGCCCAATATGTCCGTGTCCTGAGCGTATTTCAATGCGCGATAGTCCAACGTGTTGAGGTTCGTGAGATTAAGTCCGTAAAGTTCTG
>PLFY01000103.1 GCA_003138365.1 Acidobacteriaceae bacterium | reverse complement strand
ACAGACAAACCGGCTGGCTCGACAATCTCAGTCCGAATAAAATCCCCTGGATGGGGAGGATTCTTCATGGGCATGGCGTTTTCCCTTGCTTCCTGGTGGTAATCCTCTAAATTTACATCGCGGAGGTCGCGCACCCTGGCCGCCTTGACCATGAATAGGTGACCCCCATCACACAACTCCCGCCTCCATCGATGCAACCATAGCAACCAAGCGCCAAAAGGCAATTGTTCTACTGAACCCCCGATTTTCCCTCCCCGGAGGCTGCAATTGAAGCTGGACCCGTCTGCGTTTCTCGCCAACCCGGAACTGATCCTGGCGCTCGAAAAGCAATCCACCACAATCTCGTGTGACAAAGATCGCGCTCTCTTTCATCAGGGCGACGCCCCCGCTGGCCTCTACATTCTCCACAAGGGCGAGGTCACCCTCACCATGGATTCCCTCCGCGGCAAACCGCTTCTTTCCACTCAGGCAGCGCCCGGTTCGCTCCTTGGCCTCCCTGGACTCGTCGGCGACGAGCCCTACACGTTGTCGGCCACCGCCCACAGCGGCGCCGAGCTGACCTTTGTCACCCGCGATCAATTCACCGCCCTGATGGAATCCGATCCGCTGTTGTCTTTCATGATTTTGAAGGTGCTGGCCGCGGAGGTGCGCTCCGCCCGCAACGCGATCCTCCAACGCTGACTCCGCCCCGCGACACCCCAACATTGACGGCTTCCCCTTCGCCCTGAGAAACTCACCCCAATGCAATATCGCGGAAAACTTGACTTTGCCCACCAGCGCAAGGTCCGCAAGCGCAACACCCGCATCTACCGCCTCTGCCATTGGCCCATTTGGATCTCGGTCTTTTTCCTCACCCCAGGCCCCCTCACCTTTTCGCTCTTTGCCCGTGGTTTTCACGGGGGCAATCTGGCCTGGCTCGCCGCCGTCCTCCTCGGCACAGGCATCGCGGGCCTTCGCGGCCAGTTGCCCGGCGCGGAGCCACGCCCCTACATCATCCGCTTTGACGAGGACAAGCCCAATCCCCTCTATCGCCGCGTCTGCTACACCTTCGCCTGGAACGCCGCACTCAACTTTGCCCTCCTCAACCTGGCTGGCGTCCTCATCAATGCCTTCACCGGCATCTGGTATATGAAGCAGATTTACTACTACGCCTACGTCCCCCTCTGCGCCGTCATTCTGTTTCTCGGCGCCATCGGCAAGCTGCCCCGTGTAGGCCCCTCCACCCGGTCCGAAGGCATGGAGCGCCGCTACTTCTACGGCACCGTCTGGGCGGTCACCGCCGCGCAAACCGTCCTCTTCGTCCTATGGAAGATCCTGCCCCGCGGTCACCCCGGCGACCTGGCCAAGCTCATCGTCTATGTCGCCGTGCTGCTCTTCATGGGTCTGCTGGCCGCCCACGGCAAGCTCTACCGCACTCGGCCCATCCTTCCCGGAGAGCTGATCGTCTCCGACTGAGCCTCAGTCGCTAGCGGCGCGCAAGCGCCGGCTGCCCCACCGCGGGTGGCACCTGCTAAACTCTCCTTCGGCATGCTCCTCGCAAATCTACTCATCGCGGTCGCCGCCTACCTGCTCGGGTCCATCCCCACCGGATACCTGCTGGTCCGCATCTTCCGCCATCAGGACATCCGCTCCATCGGCAGCGGAAACATCGGCGCAACCAACGTCCTCCGCTCCGGCGGCAAGGGCCTCGCCCTCGTCACCTTCTTCATCGACATGCTCAAAGGCTGCGCCGCCGTCTACTTCGGCCGCATCGCCGCCGTCACGCTCATCGCCCACGGCATTCCCATTGAATCCATCCGCAACTTCGAAGCCCTTGCCGCCCTCTGCGCCGTGCTCGGCAACATGTTCCCGCCATGGCTGCGTTTCCGCGGCGGAAAAGGCGTATCCACCGGCTTTGGCGTCTTCCTGGTCGCCGCCCCGCTCGCCGCGCTCGCCGCCATTACGGTCTTCTTCCTCACAATTCTGATCACCCGCTACGTCTCGCTGGGCTCCGTCCTCGGCGCCGCCAGCTTCCCCGTCTTCGCATGGCTACTCGTCCGGATACAAGGCGGGGGAGACCGCCCGCCCTTTTTCATTGCCGTCCAGTTCATCGTCGCAGGGCTGATCGTCGCCAAGCATTCGCCCAACATCCGCCGCCTTCTCACCGGCAAGGAATCCCGCTTCGGAGCCCCCAAACGAAAGACAGGAACCGCATGAGCCGTATCGTCGTTTTAGGTTCCGGCGCATGGGGAACCGCCATCGCCCTCTCGCTTCACCGGCGTGGCGGACACCACATTACCCTCTGGGCCCACAGCCCTGAAGCCGCCCGCGAAATCGCCGAACCCCACGAAAACACCCTATTCCTGCCCGGCTTTCCCATCCCCCCGGAAATTGCCATCACCGGCAGCGAAGCGGCCGTCGCCGATGCGGAGATCGTCGTCTCCGTTGTCCCCTCCGAGTTCCTCCGTCCCACGCTCGCTCGTCTCCGCACCCATCTCCACCCCGGCCAAATCATCGTCAGCGCCACCAAGGGCGTTGAAGACCGCACCTTCCTCCGCATGACCCAGGTCATCGCCTCCAGCCTCGCCGAAGACGCTGCTCAGACGAAAGGCCAGGTCTTTAGCCTTGACAGAAACCATGACACCAACCCAGATCCATCAGCCGAGCCGTCAGGCCTGGAAGTAAGCTCTTCGGGAATCTCGCCTGCGCCTCGTTCCTATGCCGACCTGCATCTCACCATCGGCGCCTTCTCCGGTCCCAGCTTCGCCCTTGAGGTGGCCCAGGCCCAGCCCACCGCCGTCACCGTAGCCTTTACCGACCCTGAAGTCGCCGCCCGCATTCAGAACGAGTTCTCTTCTGCAACCCTCCGCCTCTACACCTCCACCGACGTCATCGGCGTCGAACTCGGCGGAGCCCTCAAGAACGTGATCGCCATCGCCGCCGGAATCGCCGCCGGAGTCGGCCTCGGCCACAACTCCGCCGCCGCCCTCATCACCCGAGGAATTGCTGAAATCACCCGCCTCGCCATCGCCTGCGGCGGCCGCCGCGAAACCCTCGCCGGCCTCTCCGGCGTGGGCGACCTCGTCCTCACCTGCACCGGCTCGCTCAGCCGCAACCGCACTGTGGGACAAGCATTGGGCCAGGGCCGCAACCTCCCCGAAATCCTCGATAGTCTAGGCGGAAAAGTCGCTGAAGGCGTCCGCACCACCCGCGCCGCACTCGGCCTCGCCCGCCTCCACAACATAGAAATGCCCATCACCGAACAGATGGAGTTGATCCTCGACGAAGGAAAAGACCCCCGAGAAGCCATCAGGCAGCTCATGCTCCGCCCCGGCAAAGACGAACTCTAGGTCCGTGACCGGATGAAGATGTTCTATCCAATGAACGAACGTGGGCCGGGAGGCCCACGNNTTTCATACGGCCAAAGAACTAGCGCCCGCTCGCCAACTCATCCTCCTTTCCCTTCCGCACTGTGCAAAACTGGCCAGAACTCCCGCATCTCCCCCGCTGATGATGGATTGCACAGACCTCAGCGCCCAAGCGACGGCTTCCTTCACATCTCTGCGATCACGGACATTCCCCGAACAGGAGAACGCAATGTACGGTTTCCTCACCAATGCCAATCTCACCGTTGGCGCGTTTATTCTCATCCTCACCCTGATCGTTGCCGCTGCCGCGTACCTTGACTCTTACGCTCCGCAACCGCAGCGGATCGCTGCAAAACCGCGCAGTTCCCAGGATGCCTCCTCGACCGACGCTGAATAAGATAGGCCAGCCGCAAAAAAACTCCCCCAAAACGTGAAAATGTACACTGAGCAGTTTTGGCCAGCGTACACCCGCTTCCCCGCTTAGGATCGATCCCATTGGCCCTCCCCCGGGCCCGGAAACTTTCACCATCAACCTCCATCCGTCGCGGGAATCGCCGCACAGGAGAACGAAATGCAATTTCAATTCAACGGAATGTACTACAGCTTCACAAACACCCAGCTCATCATCGGCGCAGTTGTGCTGATCGTCGTCGTCGCCATCGCCGTTGCCGCGTACGTTGAGCACCGCAGAACCAAAACCTTGGCCCTCCGCAACCGTTTCGGCTCGGAATACGACCGCGCCGTTCGCAGCCACGGCTCAGCGCGCCAGGCCGAATCCAAACTGGCCGACCGTGAAACCCACGTCAAAACCCTCGAACTCCGCGACCTCGGCGTTGTCGAGCGGGACCGCTTTGTCACCGAGTGGTACACTGTCCAGGCCCGCTTCGTCGATCATCCCAAGGCCGCCGTCACTGAAGCCGACGACCTCATCAATGCGCTTCTTGAGGCCCGGGGCTATCCCCGCGCCAGCTTCGAGCAGCGCGCCGCCGATGTCTCCGTAAACTACCCCCGCGTCATGGAAAACTATCGCCTTGCCCATGCCGTCGCCGTTCGCCTCGGCAAAGCCGAAGCCACCACGGAGGAGCTCCGCACCGCGATGATCCAGTACCGCGCAATTTTCGACGAGTTGGCGCAGCCACAGAAGCCAACCGAGCAAAAGACCGCAGCCTGACTCCAAGGGCCGCAATTGGAGCGAAGCTGGCCCGTCTCTCCGACAGGCCCACCACTCCCGGAAGGAATCCCAGGTCTCACCCCCGCCTTTTGAGACCTGGGATTCCACCTTTTTCCCACCCCAACAATCATCCTGAACTGAGCCTGGGTGCATCTTGAGTTGAGCCTGGCTGGCCCACCCTCGCCGCGTCTTTGTTTTTGCCCCTGGTCAGAGGCAGCTCCCCACGGATCGGGATGATCCGGTTTCGACCCACGGAGCGATGAAACTGCGTCCGGCGCTGCCGCCGCTAACCCGCTAAGGAACCTCTGCACAAGTTCATATTGTGTCAGGGCACGACTTTAGTCGTGCCGCAAATGCTGCAAAATCAATGCGGGCTTTAGAGGCTGCGGAAAAAGGCATGTTCTGGGTCAAAGGCGGCAAAAAGCATACCTCAGGGGCTAAAGCCCGCACTGATTCTGCTGCCTTTGTGCCAGGGATAAATCCCTGGCCTACCGCCCGAACGAGTTTTTCCGCGGCCTGTTTAGCCTCTGAGGGAATGTTTGTCGCCAGGAAGAGCTTGTTCAGAGATTCCCTAACTCGCCATCCCCGCTTCAGCGGGAGCTAACTCGCTGCTTTTGCCCAAACACGCTGTTTCCGTGTGGATTGTTGAACTTGCAGCACAATCGGAATCTTGTTTCTTCTTAGGGCCCCGCCGGCTTCGCCGGCCCATGGGAGATGAAACTTCGGGTGCCCCACCCTCGCCACGTTCTTGTTTTTGTGGCTAGGGTGGGATACCGCAACACTCCCTTGCAACGCACGAATTCATGCGGTCAGAGACCTAGGGCTCGATGCCGGCCAACGCAATCATGTTCAGGAACTGGCGCTGCGTGCGTTTGTTGATCGCGACCGCCACCAGCTTGCCCTCCCGGTCGAAAACGAAGCTTTCCGGCATGGCCCCGTCAAGGTGGAACATGCCTTGAACCTTCCCCCCGGGATCGAGAAGCACAGGTGCGTGGTAGCTCGTTTGCGTAACGTAAGTGGCCACCTTCATCAGATCCGACATGGGGATGTCCTCGGGGTCGATGGAGAGAATGACCAGGCCTTTGGACGCGAGATGCGTGTAGATGGCGTCGAGATCGGGCATCTCCTGTTCGCTCGGTTGGCTCCAGGTGGTCCAGAAGCTGACCAGAACAACCTTTCCACGAAGCTGCGAAAGAGTGACTTTCTTTCCGTTAATATCCTTGAGAGTGAAATCGATTTTCCCGATATCGGCGTCGTTCTTGGTCAGCGCATCGGCGGCCTTGGTATAGTTCGGGTCGCTGAGCGTGGTGGTGGCGTGCTCGTAATGCACAAGTTTGGCCAGATCGAAGTAGGGCGGCGCAGGCCAGTCCTTTTTGGCCGGGACCGGAGTCTCGGTGAGGGCTTGCGCGAGCGTGTCCGCGACAGCCTGGAGCGTCTCCATGCCTGGATCGCCCTCTGTGGCCATGTGTTCCAGATTGTCGGCCAGCGTCACCTTGCCCTTGCTGGCGGGCAGCGCACGGATATCGGTAGCCAGCTTGAGTGTCGCCGCGGGCCGCTGCGCTTGCGGACCATCGCGCAGAGCGTCGATCTGCTTTTGGATGGCGTCTTCCTGGTTCTTGGCATGGAGAACAGGCGTGGCGAGAAGGATGGTCGCAACCAGAAGTGCGCGATGGATCGAGATCATGGGGCCTCACAGAGTAAATGAATTGAGTTCATTCCAACCGGGTTTGATTCTTCGCCGAAATTATATCCCGCGGCTCCATCTCCGTGGGGAATTGTTCGTGCCCTTCGTTGTGCGCCGGTCGAGCAGGACGGTCAGAGCCTGGATGCATGTCTTATGGGTGGGAAGCTGGCGCTGCTTCTGGGTGGGAAGCTGGCGCTGCTTCCGCATCGCTGAGTATCCTCACCGTCGAGCCCAGGCGATGGTAGTTTGTGAAGGTGGTTTCGTTCACCTGCATGATCTCGTTGGGCTGCTCGTCCGGGGACATGGGGTGCATGGGAGCGGTGGAATTTGCGTTGGCCAGAGCCTGGGTAAGAGTCATGCTCCGCAGCGGGCAAATGTATCTGCGCTCGCCGATGACCACGGGTCCGTAATCGATGAGGGTAGCCACCCGCGGGATGGGGATGTCATCCATGATGGCTTCCAGGGTAATGCGGAGAATCGCCCCCGACGAAGGATCGATGAACAGGGACCCGCGATAGCCGGGCGTCTTGTGGAAGACGGATGAGCCATCGCCCGGCGAATTCGTCTGCTGCGCCGATCCGCCGCGCCGCCCGCCCCCCTGACGGCCGTTGCCTCGGGATCCATCGGAAATGCAGCAGTAATCCACACTGTAATGCGAGTCGGACTTGGCCACCGTGTACCGGTAGACGGCAACCACTCCGCCGGGTTCGCGTTCCCAGTGGTGGAAGGACGGCCTGACTTTCTCCGTGTCGACAAAGATCACGGCCAGCACGCTGCCGAATTCGCCCCAGGATTGCAGTCCCGGCTCCTTCGCTGTTGCTGGGGCAGTGGGGGCACTCTTCGCCGATTGCGGGGCCGCGGCCGGCAATGCGTGGTCGCCGCGAACACTGATCTCGCGACTGGAATTTCCCACCAGATGCAGGCCGGCGCGGACCGGCCATTCATCCTTTTTGAATACCTGCGGGCTGTCGTCGAAGCTGTACGTGGTGCGGGTGGCAAAGAAGTCGGGCAGGTGCGGCAATGTCTTGGTGACATAGCTACGCGCGGCATCCAGAATGCGCTGTGCGGTGGCGTCGTCGGGCTTGGCGTTCGCCGGCAATTCGCCCGCCGGAGGGTCGAGAAAAGCCGACTGATCGGCCACCAGTTGCAGGGCCAGGGTTGCCTGCGGTCCCAGATGCAGATTGGCGCAGATGCGGTCCCGCGCGACATCCGTGAGCCGCTGCGTGAGCTCGATATCGCCAAGCTGGCGCACCAACTCGGTACCCTCCCGATGCTTCACATCGGCGGCGGCAAGCATCTTTTCCAACTGCGCCACGGTCACGTGCCTGGCGGCGCCGGCGGGAAGCGCCATGGCTGCCAGCAGTCCCAGCAGGATTAGTCTGCGCATGGCAACCACCCCGCATTCTTCAGATCGCCCTGCTCGCTTATACGCCATGATGCGCGATTCTACCATTCCTTCATAACACCGCATGGCGGACGCTACATTTCTGATCGATAGGCATTGCGCATCCGTGACTCGGTGTCACCTGAACGCCTGAAATGAGACCAGGCGAGAGTCGACGATATGAGGTTTCCATTGCAACGGTGTCGAAATGCCGCGAAGCTCAATGTGGCGGGATCTTCAAGTGATTGATTATATTGGCGGACGCGCTAGAAATCGAATGATCAATCAAACGTATTTTCAATAACATGCAGGTCAGCGGCCTCAGGCCGCCATCGCGCTGCTGCTCTTGTGATTGTCCTACCCTCACCTGGGTCGAAAACACCGGCTCTACACTGCCAACAGTTAGACCCCGGCAAAGCGTGCTCGATCATCGTCTGAACAAAATCAGATTGCTATGGCGCTGCAACTTGTGGGGCCTGCACTCAGTTGTTCTAAGGCTCTGGCACCTGTTCGCTGAACCTGTAGCCGACGTAAGCATCCGTCAACAGATAGCGTGGATTTCGCGGGTCGTCTTCAATCTTCTTGCGCAGTTGGCGGACAAATGTTCGAAGGTACTCGAGTTCGTTTCCATACTCCGGACCCCAAACAGATTTCAGCAACCTGGCGTGTGGAATCGGCTCGCCGGCGTGCATCATCAAGTAATGCAACATCTCAAATTCCTTTGGCGTCAGATGAATCGAACGTCCACTCTTCATCACCCGGTATTTCACTGGATCCAACTCAAGTTGGCCATGGCGAATCGGTGCGTCCCGATAGGTATCCTGAGCATTTCTCCTGCGCACTGCCGAGCGCAAGCGAGCTGTCAACTCCCGCACTTGAAACGGCTTCGTGATGTAGTCGTCGGCGCCGGCGTCGAGCGCCAGCACCTTGTCATCCTCGCTGTCCATGACTGTCAACATCA
>PLFY01000223.1:1072-3757 GCA_003138365.1 Acidobacteriaceae bacterium | reverse complement strand
ACAGCTTGCCGTCGTCAGCCTTGTGCGAACGCTGCTAACTCGCCAGAGCGCCTCGTGGGAAGCCCTCCATACACTTCTTGCAAAATCTCATCTCCGTTTGGAAAAAGGGGAAGCGGGCGGATACACGGTCCTCGCAACTGACCACACCATCCGTGTCAAAGCATCCGATGTATTCCGTCATAACTTTGCAGGGAAAGAGAACCGTAAGGCGACCGAGCAGGTTCTTGGTCCGTGGAAGGAACCCTCGACATCGCTTCAATCTCCCCCAACACAAACGGGACGTACTTCCGTTCGTAACCAGGCGCAGCGCGAGGAACGAAGAGAGCAACGACTCCGGGACAGAAACGCTCTCATGGCCGAGTACAATCAATACCGCAATCAGCAAGGGGGCGTCTGCAAGGGCATTACTGCGAAGAGCAGAGAGGACCGACAGTGTGCTCTCAGCAGACTGAGGCAACGCAAGAAGGAAATCCGCGCATTGGCGCAACCGTGGCCCGCGAAGAAGATCCTTCTATCGGAGGCTGTGGCCGCGTCCGTCATCGAATTGCGAACGCTCAAATCGTCCACCCAGAAGACTCGCCAGGCACATTTTCCGCAAAACCTGCGCACATGGGTTGCTGAGCGCGCCGCCGAGGGTGATGCGCGGGCGGCAGCACAATTGCGCGGATGGCGCTATGCGGATCAGCGAAATCAGCGGCGGCTGGAAGCCACACTTGAAGCCAATGCGCTTCATCTTGGCCCTGCAACGGATGAGGAGAAGACGGATTGGTCAGAATTCGTCGAGAAGCGTCTGGCCGCTCAACAGCGAGCGGAGAATCTCGCTGGACAGATTGCCACAGCCCGGATATGGACGATTAACCGGACCACTGGGGATGTCTCGTACACGCTCAATGGCAAGTTGTCCGTCATCGACCGTGGGCGGCGCGTGACCGTGCTCAATCAGAACGAGGCCGCAATCGTCTTTGGCCTGGAGATGGCCGTCCAGAAGTACGGATCGCGTATCGCGTGCTCTGGAGGCGACGATTGGAAGCGGCAGGTGGTCAAAGTGGCCGTCCAGAACGGCATCTTCGTTGAGTTTACCGACCTGGAGATGCGAGACGCCATGTACCAACACCAACTCCTGGCGAATCCTCTCCAAATGAAGGCTGCTCGCCTCCATGCCATAGAAACCAGGTTGCAAAGCGAGGATACGAACGAAATGCTCTTCACGAATGAAGCCGACGTACACCTGCTTCTTTCATGCCTCCAGCCTGCCGCCCACTCTCAACAACTTCTCCAGATCCTGAAAACGTCTCAAGAACCAGAACCGAAGGCAAACATCGGCGGCAATCTGACGATTGCGGTCGTCAAGACCCCAGACGGTCGGCAATCCTTCCGGATGTCGATTGACGAAGGGAAGCGCAAACACGTCCTCGAACGGATTGAACAGGTCCGCCAGTCGGCACAGTGGGCGTTGCGCGACAGAATCAAAGTGCCGAGCCACGAAAGAGAGGGCAGGTAGCCGTGACTGGGGTGGAGATTCGTCGTCAATGAACGAGAACCTGCTCCTCCGGCTCACTTCCACTATTGCAATTTGTGGGGGCCGTGAGCGCATTGGCGATTTAGCTTGAAGCGAGAATCCCTCCGGCTGCATGGGCGTTTCCGAGGACCAATCCCGCCCGGCGACGGAACCACGCGAGCATCGAAAGTTGATACCACTCGCCGACCGCATGTGTATCTAGCTGTCTGGCGGCGCTGCCACAGGTTTCTCCATCATCAGGGCCGCAACAAGGGCTGCGAGGAATGCGGAAACCGCGCCGATGCCGAGCGACCATCGCGGGCCGAAATGATTCGCTACCCAACCGACGATGGGAGCCCCAATCGCTGCTCCCCCGAGCCCAACGCCCACACGAATCGCCATCACCCGACCGCGCATGGTGGGCTTAGTCGAAAGCTGCATCATACTGTTTGTCCCGTTCGTGAAGGTGAGTGCGGCGACTCCGATCACCGCGAGGGACGCAGAGAACCACCAGTATCCAGGAGAGAACGCAGCAAGTGCGCAACCGATTCCCAAGACTCCTGAGCCGAGGAACAGCGTTCCAAACTTTGGCTTGTCGCGACCGGCCGCCAGCAGCGCTCCGCTCAGTGTGCCGATGGCCATGATCGACGATAGCAAACCGAATCCGCGCGCATCGACGTGGAAAACATTCACTGCCATGGTGGAGACGAAGATCGGGAAATTCATAGCGAATGTTCCGATCAGAAAGAGCATGACCAGGATCGATCGGAGATCCGGTCTGGCCCATACATAACGGAGTCCTTCNNATACATGGAGAGCAGGACAGCGCCGAAGGACAACCCATTCAGAAGAAATGCCCAGCCGGTCCCGGTCTTTGCGATGACCAGACCGGCCACAGCCGGGCCGATCATCTGGCCGACGAAGAACGAGGTCGAGTTGAGTGCGACCGCATTGGGCAACCGTTCGTCGCCCACCAGCTCCCCAACAAAGGTTTGTCGCACTGGCGCATCCAGTGCCGCAGCGGCGCCAAAGACAAAGGCAAACACATACACATGCCAAAGCCGGACGTAACCTGAGATCGTCAGGATTCCCAGCGCGGTCGCAAGCACACCCATGGATGCTTGCGTCAGCATCAGCAGCTTGCGCTGGTTGAATCGGTCCGCCGCCAAACCGCTCCAGGGCAGCAA
>PLFY01000223.1:0-1020 GCA_003138365.1 Acidobacteriaceae bacterium | reverse complement strand
CTGGAGAGCGGATTCCTCATGGGTGCTCCGGGGTGTTGCCCCCGTGAAACTGACCGAAATGCCGTGCCGAGAACAGGCTAATGAGAAGTGCGCCAGCTGCAAACGGCGCGATGCAGGCGATGGATCGCAGATCGAATTGTCCGACGCGCAGCAGAAGCAGATAGGCGAAGACCAAATTCACGAAGCCCCACAGAACATTCACTGTCGAGGACGAAAGACCCTTCCCCGGAGGTTTTGCGAACGGTGTCTGAAAGGGTTTTCCCATAATGCCGCTGACGAAATGCGGCACGACATTGGCCAGAAACAGGCCTCCGAAAAAGTAAGACACGATATATAGCCAGTTCATTGTTAAGCACTCCTCTTCGCGAGTAAATCAAGCACGTCCTGCGTGGAGCCGGTCTCGCCNNAGGCGAGGAAAGACGTGCCTGAGACTGTATTCGTGCGCTTCAGAGCGCACATCTGTCATGGCGTCGGTGGCAAGCGTCACATTGAAACCCGCTTCGTACGCCTGGCGAGCTGTGGCTTCCACGCCCGCACCGGTGGCCACGCCCGTGAGGACAACCTGCGTCACACTTTTCGCCTTCAGTTGAGCTTCCAAATCGGTGTTCGCAAAGGCACCCCAGGTGCGTTTGGTGATGAGGATGTCGTTTGGCTGCGGATGCAATTCGGGAATCAGTTCACTGAAGTCGGGAGGGAACTCTCGGTGCCGTCGAGGCTCCTCTGTCCTCCCCGGAGCGGTCCCCGCGACGTTGACCAGAACCACAGGCAACTTCTGCTTGCGAAAGGCCTCGATAAGCTGACAGGAATAGTCGATGACACCTGCCATGGGTTGGAGAGACGGTATGTCCCGAAGGCCCTTCTGAAGATCCACCACGACCAGCGCAGTTTGAGGATCAAGGATAGTGAGTGGCACGAAATTCTCCTTTGCAAGTAGTAAATGAGGTTCGGATGGCCGGATGCGCGGCAAGACGGTCAGTCCTCGGTGATTTTCGCAAGAAGGTGTATGGCTGAAGACAGCTT
>PLFY01000079.1 GCA_003138365.1 Acidobacteriaceae bacterium | reverse complement strand
CCAAGTTGCCTTGGTTCTCTCGTTTTGCGAGAGCTTGGTTGGCGGCCGAACGGCGCGGTGGCCGTTGGCGTGGAAAAGTGCCTCGGGGGAGGGCTACTGCCTTACGGCTGCTCCGCACCATTCAAAGAGGCAACACCCTGTGGGGGTGCGGCTTCCTGGGCCGCCAAACTGTTTTCCATCAACCGGATGCTTACGCTGCTGGTTCTGACCCGAGCCGGCGTGGCATTCTGATCATCGGCTGTGGCGACCAAAGCATTACCCAGGGCCACGGCGTGTAACCGGTAGACGGGAATCTGATGTTCGGTGACGAGGTAGCGCTTGACCGCTTCAGCCAGACGTTCGGAGTTCTGGATGCCGATGCTGCCGGCTGCGGGGGAGTGCGCTTCCACTTCAAGGATGTAGCCCTGATGGCCGGTAACGCTGGCCGCCAGATCGTCAAGTTGCTTCCTGGCTGCCACAGACAAGGTTGGCACGCCGCCACGGAAGGCAACTTCGACCGCTGTGACCTGGTGGTACTGGTCGAGGCCGTTAACGGTTGAGTTCAACTGGTTGACATGAATGTCCGCTCCCTTGGCCGTGTTGCCAGCCGTTTGCGCCTGCATGCCAGCGGCGGTTGCGGTTTCGTTGGCGGCGTCCGCAGCGGACTGCGCCTGGTGAATGCCAGCCTGCGCCCTGCCATCCACGTCCTTGATATCTTTCGCATTTTTGGCGTTGACTCCATCCAGTTCGCCCAGCCGGTCATTGATTGGATCTGTCTGCCTCTTCACCCAGGTCTTGCGGGCGAAGGGATTGACGCGTCCCCAGAAGCCCTCCTTCGCGGGCGTGTTCGACGGCGAAGCCACGGAGGGGACCTGCTGTAGTGCCGCGGAAGGAGGTTCGCTCTGGGGTGTCCCGCTCGTCTGCGCCTGTTGGGCGAACGCGGGAATTCCGACTGCAGTTGCCAGCACGAGTACAGCTAACTGGCTAGGAAACAGATTCCGAGTTGAAAATTGGCTTTTCATTTTGTATGTCCGGCCCTCGCCGATTCGTTCTTCGCAGTTGATCTGCGGAATGAGCGATGATGTCTGCTCTCACCCGTACCTATAGCAATGCCCGTGCCAATGCGGTCTTTTCGCGGCTGGAATTAGTGATCTGGTTCATATTGCTTGGGTTACGGGAGGGGGGCTGCGCGGGCAGGGAGAAGAGATTGGCCCTGGCCAGCGGCTGGGAAGTGTAATTTTTGCAGGGTTGAGTATTTTGTACAGGGTAAAGAAGGGGGTCGCGGGCTATTTGGTTTCGACGTGGAGGATGCGGACTTCAGGGTAAGCGCCGTCCCAGTCCGGGGCGACCGCGTCGAAGATGAGCCGGAAGTCCTGAGCGCCGCCGGGTTTCAGCGGCGCGGCGGAAACCGGCTCCAGGTCGACGTAGGGGTCGCGGATGCGGATGAACTTGAGCGGCTGAGTCTCATTCTGCGCCACCTCATGGGCAGAGGTGCGGAAGAGGACCTGCACGGTGACGCCGGTGACGGTACGGCTGCCGGTGTTGGCGATGTGCCCGTCGAGGTAAGTGACCTTGCCGCCGGCAAAGTTGGCCGCCTCGCTCATGGCCAGGTTGGTAATGGGCAGGCTGGAGGCATAGGCGTCCGGCGCGGCGGAGATGGGCGCGACGTTTCTTTGGGGCTTGCCGTGTTCAAGAACCAGTACCAGAACCGCCGCGCCGATGAGGACGACCGCGGCAGCCAGCGCCAACGGGAGCCAGTTGCGTTCCCGTGATCCGGTGGAAGGGACAAGATGGGGACTAGAACTCACGAGCGAATTTTACACCCGTTACCAAAGGAATAGTCCGGCAACTCCCGTTCTTGCTATTTGTATGGACGTTTTTGTTGCAATTCGCCAAGATGCAGATGGAGAGCCGGACTTGACCGAGTCTCCAAGTTTTATGGACAACTTTGGCGGGTGAACGGGGTCTAATGATTCATTCACAGGGAACCGGCGCGGTTTCATCCCCGTAACGCTTGTTGAAAGGCAAAGAAAGACAGGTCCACGATGCATTCCCTCCCCCAAACCGCATCCGATTCTCTGCCCACGCCCCATGGGACGTTCAAGCGGCCTCGCAAGCCAGAAGACGTGGCCTACCAGAGCTTGACCGTGGCAGCCATCGTGCTGCTGCTGGGAAGCCTTTGGGTGTTTTGAAAAGCAGCTTCTAGCCTCTAGCTCCCAGCCTTGCTTGCGCGCTGGCTGGAACGGCGCCGCACCTGGAATGTATCGAAACAGGACACTCGGCCTGGGTAGACTTTGGGAGAGCCGGACTGTATCGAAACGATACAGCGCCCTGAGAGCGTGGGTCAGCCGAAGCTGGCTCGCTTGACGGTCAGGCGGAAATCTTTGCCGGTCATTTCGACGGACACGCACATCTCGGCCAGGCGGGACCTCATGCGGTCGCCGATGCGGTCGCCGAGAGTGGGTTCGCGGGCGGCGCGTTCGGGGTCGGTGAGGCCGCCGCCGGCCGCGGGCAGGTCAGCGTAGTTGGTGGTGATGATGGTGGTCTGCTTGTCGTTGTAGCGGGTATTGAGGATGAGGGCGACCGTGTCCCAGACCCACTCATTGGGTTTTTGAGCGCCCAGGTCGTCGAGCACCAGCACTTCGGCCGCAAAGACCGGCTTGAGCAATTCGAGCTCGGTGGTATGCACCTGCGGGTTGTAGCTGTTCTGGATGTTCTTGAGCAGCTCGCGGTAGTCGCAGAAGAGGCCCTTGACGCCGCGCTCCTGAACCAGGCGCCGCAGCACACCGACGGCCAGGTGGGTTTTGCCCACGCCGATGGACCCGGTAAAAAGCAGCCCCTTGCCCGCGGTATCGACAGGGTAGGCCTCAACAAACTTGCGGGCGGTGAGGTGCGCGCGACCCAGCGAGGCGTCGGCTCCGCGAAAGGCGGTTTCATAGCCGTCCAAGGTGTACTGGCGGTAGCGGTCGGGAATGTGCGCGGCGTCCAAGCGGCGCTCTTCACGCACCATCTCCTGGCACTGGCAGGGACGGGAAACCCATTGCCCGCCGTCGTTGACCACGCGTACCAAGCCTATTCCATCGCAGATTTTGCAGACACTCATCTGCATTCAAGCGTAGCGCAAACGGCGCGGGGATGCGGCAGTGCAGGGCCGGTGACGCTATGTGGAAAAAGACGTTGGCCGGCGTTTGGCTCGATTGCCTACAATCGGAGGCGCGGGCAAGGGCGGGCTTTCTGTTGGCCTGTAAGCCCCTTCCGGGTCAAGAAATGGAGACATACCGTGAATCGAATGGTTTTTCGCACTGCCTTGTTCACCGCTGCGACCCTGGCCGGGCTGTTGACCCCGGCCCGGCTCACTGCTCAGGAACCGGCAAGCCTGCCGGAGACCAAGGCTCCGGCGCCAACGCAGGTAGCACCAGCACAGGCGACACCAACGCAGGCGGCGCCAGCGCAGGCCGCGCAGGCCGCCACGCCCGCGCTGTCGCCTAGCGGGCACCCGCTGAACGATTACTGGATTGCCCACGACAACCAGTTACTGAACGACTTCGGCTGGCTGGCCAGGTTCAAGGAGGCTGATTTGGCGCTTGGTCCCCCCGCGGCAGGAGAGAAACGCGTCGTGTTCATGGGCGACTCGATCACGCAAGGCTGGATGATCGAGGGCGCGGAGGGGTACTTCCCCGGAAAGCCTTACATCAATCGCGGGATCAGCGGGCAGACCACGCCGGAGATGCTGGTGCGCTTTCGCCAGGATGTGATCGGGCTGAGGCCCAAGGTGGTGGTGATTCTGGCGGGCATCAACGACATTGCCGGGAACACTGGCCCGGAGACGCTGGAGCAGATTGAAGACAACCTGACCTCGATGGCCGAGTTGGCGACAGCCAACCACATTCGCGTGGTGCTGTGCTCGGTGATGCCGGCATTCGACTTTCCCTGGAGGCCGGGACTGACGCCGGCGGAGAAGGTTGTGGCGCTGAATGCATGGATCAAAGGCTATGCGCTGGAGAAGGGCTACGTGTATGTGGACTACCACTCGGCCATGAAGGACGAGCGCGACGGGCTGCCGGCCACACTGAGCAAGGATGGGGTGCATCCGTTGCCGGCGGGGTATGCGATGATGACGCCGCTGGTGGAGGCGGGAATTGAGAAGGCGCTGGCGCAGTAGGGTGGGCGAGTGAGTGAGCGAAAGGCAGCGATTGACCCAAGTTTCATTCCCCATGGGTCGGCAACGCCGGCAGGGGACGAAGCTGAACAGCTCTCCACAATGTTGTCGAGCGGAAGCTGGCCTTGAGCGTCTGTGTGGATAGAAGGGGCCATGGCGTCAATCGATATGCGGCCGGGCGCGTTCAGACAAACCACTTTGTGAGGCGAGAGATGAAATTGAACGGTGACGGAACTGGAAGACGAATGATGAGCTGTGTCCAATTGGCTGTTGGACTCACGCTGGCCTTGATGCTCTTTCTACCGACAGCAGGTGCACAAACGCAGACAGCAGACCAAAAACCCGCGGACCAAAAGCCAGCCGAATCGAAGGCCGGTCCGGAAACATATCAGACCATTTACCTGACCAACGTCGGTCAACAGAACGACGCCAACGATCTTGTGACGGACCTGCGCAATATGCTCCCGAAGGCCAGGACGTATTACCTCCCATCGCAGGGCGCCATCTCGATACTCGCTACAGCTGACGAGTTGAAGCTGGCGCAGAAGATTCTCTCCGATCTTGACCGGGCCAGAACGATCTACCGGCTCACTTACTCGATCTCTGAGACTGAAAGCGGCAAGAGCACTGGAAAGCAACATTACTCCCTGATTGCGGTTTCCGGAGGGAAGGCAAATTTCAAACTTGGAAACCGCGTGCCAATTGTGACTGGGACAGTTGAGGCTGCAGGCGCAGGCCACAACTCCCAGGTGCAGTATGTCGATGTCGGGCTGAATATCGAGGCGTCGCTCGAAGGGTACCTGGATGGGTTGAGATTGCGCACAAAGGTAGAAGAGTCGAGCCTTGCGGAGGACAAGTCAAGTCTCGGAGGGCAAGACCCGGTGTTTCATCAAGCCGTTTTGGAAGACACGTCGCCCCTGGCGCAAGGCAAGCCTCTGGTTCTGGGATCGCTCGATATCCCGGGCAGCTCGCGGCGTCTGGAAATCGAAGTCGTTTCAGAACTCGTTCAGTAGGCTTGAAGAGCGATCATCGACCATCTCGTCGATTGATTGCGGGTGGATCGGGAACAAACCGGAAACTGGCGGCTTCCAGGACTTGGCGGCAAATTGCTAAACCGTCAAAATGCCTCTACAATAGAAAGATTGCAGGAAAGGTTTGTAGATGCCCAAGGAAAAGATTCATCCCAATTACGCCGCGGTGCAGGTTAAGTGCGCCTGCGGGAACCACTTTGAGACCCGGTCGACCCACAAGGGCGACATTCACGTGGAAATTTGCTCGGCTTGCCACCCGTTTTTCACCGGCAAGCAGCGCCTGGTGGATACAGCAGGGCGCGTAGAGCGGTTCCGCCGCAAATATGCCAAGGCCGGCGAGGTATCGGCGGTCAAGTAGACGGCGCTGAAGGCAATCGGCAAGCACGATTGGGCCTCCGCTGCGGCGGGGGCCTTTTGGCGTCGTAACTGTGCGAGGATGCCTGAATGAACGCCGTCGAGGTCCAACACTACAGAAACCGTGCAAGAGACTTCCTCGACGGGATGAGATACCTCGGGGACGATCTGGAGGCATTTGGATACTCGTCAGCGCTGCTGGGCATTCATGGGGCGATCTCATACGCGGATGCCCTACGAATCGGTATGGGGAGCAAAAGGCTTTTCTCGGATAATCACCTCGACGCGGCAAGAGATTTGGAATCGCTTCTTGGCTCTCGGAGGTTCGATCAGCAGCAAGGCGTCAAGCACCTTAAACTGCTTCTCGGCCGAAAAAGCAGGATTGCCTACGCTGGCGCGACAGTGAGAAAAAACGAGGCTGAGGATATTGTCAAGCGTGCCGTGCGTTTCGCGGACTGGGCAGAGGAAACAGGTAAAGCGCTGGAGATTGAGGGGTGGTGAGATGACTGAAGTTCAGGAACAACAACTCGGTAGGGCCATGAACGCTGTGCAGGAATTCCTGGTTCACAAGCTGCTCTTCCCAAAGGTCTATCTCGATGCCGACTGGAACGGCAATAAGGTGGATGTGCTGGCCATCGATCGCGCCGGCGCGGGCGACGTTCATGCCGTTCGACTCGTACCGGTTGAAGCGAACGGTGAACCTGACTGGCAATTCCTGGTTACAAGGGCAGCTAGTCTCATAAACGATCAGATCGAGTTACTGTGTTCGTTGCTATCACAGTACAGGTACGTCGTTCTGGTCAGTTTTTCTCCTGGAATGGAACGATTCTATCCAGCCGCTGAGTTAATCCGCAGGATGCTCGCCAAGGATGGCGTGGGCCGAATCGGGATTCTGCATGTGGATTTGGCCGAAGATGATCCTTCGGTCCGTGTCATCCTCAAGGCCGAGCGCTTCCGCTCCTCAAAAGAGATCGTCGAGCTTGCCGACCGCTTTGTTGCCGAACACACAGCAAACTGGGAGTACCGCGAGGAGCTTTGAACGGATGACGATTCATGGCCAATAGTTGGGCCGATCATCGGTAATCAGCGAGCTGTCAACTCGGAAGATCATCATGGCTGGCAAGGGATTTACCGTCAAGAAGGACTGGGACAACCCCAGGGAGCACGCGATGCCGGCGGGGACGCGGGTTCCGGCGGAGGTGCGCTTGGGAACGGTAGTGGTGGCACCGGCCACAGTGCTGGCTCCCATGGCCGGGGTTACGGATACGGTTTTCCGGCGGTTTATTCGGCACGCGAGTTTGTTTAGCGCTGGCGGCGATCAATCCCAGGTCTCAGAATCGAGACCTGGGGCACCCGAATTGTTAGATGGTGTCGAGGCAGCAGTGACGAATTCCCAATCGGGCTGCGGGCTGCTGATGACGGAGTTCACTTCGGCCGACGGGCTGGCGCGGATGAGGGAGTCCAAGCGGCGGCGCTATCTGACCTTCTACGACGACGAGCACCCGATCGGGGCGCAACTGTTCGGGTCGAACGCGGAGACGCTCGCCGAGGCGGCGAGAGTCGTGGAACAGACGGGCTTCGACCTGGTGGACCTGAACCTGGGCTGCCCGGCCAAGCGTGTAGTGGGCTGCAATGGCGGCTCGGGGCTGCTGCGGGACTTGCCCAAGATCGGCGAGATTTTTCGTTCGGTGAGGAAGGCGGTGACGATTCCCTTCACCGTGAAATTCCGCATGGGCTGGAACGAGACGCAAATCGTTTGTGTCGAACTGGCGCGGATGGCGGAGGCCGAGGGGCTGAACGCCGTGGCGCTGCACGCCCGGACGCGCGAACAGGGCTACAGCGGCCAGGCGCAGTGGGAGTGGATCGCCCAAGTCAAGCAGGCGGTGGGGATTCCGGTGATCGGGAACGGGGACATTACAACTCCAGAAGCCGCGGCGGCCATGGTGGCCGAGACGGGCTGCGATGCGGTGATGATTGGGCGGGCGGCGCCGGCCAACCCGTGGATCTTTCGACAAATTGCCCAGTACACGGCGACGGGCACGTACGAGCGTCCGACAGTCGAGGATCGCTACCGGATGATTCGCGCTTACTTTCAGATGCTTTTGGATGAGGCCGAGGCGACGAAGGATTTTCCTCGTGACGGGCGCATGGGCGAGACGGCGGGCAAGATGAAGCAGTTTGCCACCTGGTTTACCCACGGCGTACCGGGCGGAGCGAAGCTGCGGGCGGCCATTTACCATGCGCGCACCGGGGCCGATGTGCTGGAACAGGTGGAGCTGTTCTTTGCGGCAAAGCGCGCGGAACCGGATTGCGGCCCGCAGATGGAAGAGGGAGACAGGCAGAGTTTCCCGGATGGTGCGCTGATCTGCGACTAGGTCCGTGACCGGATGAA
>PLFY01000001.1 GCA_003138365.1 Acidobacteriaceae bacterium | reverse complement strand
TAGCCTCTGAGGGAGGTTTTTCGCGAAGGCCTCTCAAATTTTGACAAAGCATCAAGAAAGGCTCCCGTTTTCCAACGGGAGCCTTTTGTATTTTGGATTCAGGCTGAAGAAGCCTGCGTTGCCGCAGCAGGAGCTTCAGCTACTCTAATTGTTGTTCTCATTCGAGTGGCTCTTAACCCGCGCCCAATCCACTGGCTCGCCGGTGCCGTCACTCACTTTCACTACAAGCGGCGACTTGCCGTCTGAAGTGACGATAATCGACTCGAGATCGTCGACATTGGTTGCCGGCAGCACATGCGCAACCCTGCCTTCTGCAACGCCACTGATTTCCACTTTGAAGTTGCTCAGTTTGGAACTCCGGGCATTTACCGGCAGACTCGCTGCGGCAAGGTTTACGGTGTAGCTGCCCTTCGGCCACACGCCAAAGTTCACGTTACCGCCTGCGTCGGAAGTCCGGGCCGCGCAGCCTCCCCCAGGGTTCTTTCCCAGCTTCACGTCAATGCCCTTTAACGGCGCTCCGGCAAGTGCAGCTTGAACGGCGAGCAAAAATACCAGGCTCGCGGAAACATTCATCAAAACTCGCTTCATTACGACCTCCAGCCCAAGTTCCGGGCAGAGTTCATTCTATTGAAGAACAGGGCGCCTGAGAGAATCCCACGAAAGAGGGTAATGCATGCGTTCCGTTTGGGAGAGGTTAAGATACTCCATAGCCAAGGTGTGCCGGCCATCGATCAGGAGAGCAAGAGTGGCATATTACACGCGGGTCTTGTCAAAAGATGAGGAGTTCCCTTCCTTTGAAGAACTTGCGCTGGTGATTCGCGAACAGCACCCTGAGTTCCGACTTTCGATTGAAGAAGGAACTGAAGAGGGGTGGGAGATACTCCTGCTCTCGGGGCTCGATGAGGTCGAGGTGGCGCTGATTGAGCGAAATCCGGTGTGGGACGGCTCGATCGGCCAGGACGAAATTGCCGATTTCATTGAAGACTTGCAGGATTGCAAGCCGAAAAGCGGCGTTCAATGGCTTGAAGATTACCTGACTGCGGTGAAGACGATCTATGCCTTCCAGCATCTGCAAGGTGCGGAGTTAGTGGATGGCGGCAACGCTCTGCATGCGTTGCGATCGGCGCTTTGGGAGCGTGGAGATGCGATCATCCAGGCCGACGGTGAGGGGTTTACCAACGAGGATGGCTATCACATTGTGTGGCAGTTCTCCGACTCCGTATCGGGGCCGTGGAGAATGGGCGTTCTGCAGGATGGGGTTTGGCACCACTTCTCGATGGACCTCGGTGACCCTGATCATCGGGCCGCTTTCCTGAAGGGCATGGTTCCTGGCGATCTGACGGCAGTGCTTGGATCGGGCGCGTAGACCGAACAGACGGACCTGCCATAAAGTCGCGAATTCTTCTTTCCGCCGTTGTGCCCGTCGTCACCCCAGCCCGACATATTCATCGACTAAAATTGATTTGAGGAACCTACACAATGTCGCGTAAAGCACTGATCGCTGCCAATTGGAAGATGTACAAGACGCCTGCGGAAGCCAAGGCGTTTGTGGATGCATTTTTGCCGCTCGTCGCTGGCCATACACGTGATGAGATTGCTTTGTTTCCCTCGCCCGTTTTGCTTCCAACGGTGATAGCCGCTGCAAAGGGCTCGAATGTGGCCGTGGGCTGCCAGAATATGCATTTCGCCGAGGAAGGCGCTTACACCGGCGAGACTTCGGTCGGCCAACTCCTGGCCGTAGGTGCAACACACACGCTGATCGGCCACTCCGAGCGCAGGCAGTACTTTGCCGAGACCGACGAGATCGTCAACAAGAAGCTGCACACAGCGCTGAAGCATGGCGTGATCCCTGTGGTCTGCGTGGGCGAAGTGCTGGAAGAGCGTGAAGCCGGAAAGACCGCCCATGTGCTGAAGACGCAAATCACGGGAGCGTTGGCAGGCATCACCGCTGAAGCGGCTGCGCCGATTGTGATTGCGTACGAGCCGGTGTGGGCCATCGGCACAGGCAAGACGGCAACGCCGGAGATTGCTGTCGATGCGCACAAGATCATTCGTGCTGAAGTGGCCAAGCTGCTTGGTGCAGATGTAGCCGCTGCCATGCGGATTCTCTATGGTGGCAGCGTGAAACCGGACAATGCGACTTCGCTGATTGGCCAGGAAGAGATTGACGGCGCACTCGTAGGCGGAGCGAGCCTCAAGCCGGATTCGTTCACAGCGATTGTGAAATACTGATTTCCGTTGAACTCTGTTGGGCCGCGCATCGAACGGCGCGGCCCAACGTATGATGGCTCATGGCACTCCGCGATTTCTACATCGATCGCCTGCGCACGGTAATGACTGCGTTCGTCATCCTGCACCATACTGCGATTACCTACGGCGCCATTGGCGGCTGGTTCTGGCATGAAATCGATCCCTCGCCTGCGGCATCAAGCCAACTGCTGATTCTGTTCTGCACCACCAACCAAGCCTATTTCATGGGTTTCTTCTTCCTGCTGGCCGGGTACTTTACGCCCGCCTCGTTGGAACGCAAGGGCTATGCGCGCTTTGTCGGGGATCGCTTTATTCGTCTCGGGCTGCCGCTGCTCGCGTTCATTCTGATTCTGGGGCCGCTCACCGCGGCGATCGTCACGGCCGCAGAGGGACACGGCTTCTGGCCGACGATTGCCTATCTCTGGAAGCATCGTCAGATCATTAATGGGCCACTCTGGTTCGCGCAGGCTCTGCTGATTTTCAGCCTGTTCTACTGCGTGTGGAGAGCCGTTTTCGGAGCTACGCTGACTGAGTCGCAACAAACGCCCAGGCCGGTTCCTGCAGGACGATGGTGGCTGCTGAGCGCTCTGGCGACCGGCGGCGCTGCACTCGCAATTCGGCAGATTGTTCCTACGGGTGTGAACGTATTCGGACTGCAGCTTGGATATTTCGCCACATATGTTGTTCTGTTTGCAGTGGGTATCGCTGCTTGGCGATTCGATTGGCTCCGGCAGCTCAACTGGAAGAATGCACGTGTGGGAGTCATCGCGTTCTTGATCGCGTGGCCCGTGATGCCGGTGGGCATTGCGGTTGCTCATGCTTTGGGAGGGCGCGGAAGGTCCAACTTCTCCGGCGGCTTGTCGTGGACAGCGATTCTCTATGCACTCTGGGAGCCGTTCGTGGCATGGGGCTTGATTGCCTTGTCGTTGTTGGTGTTTCGCGAGCGCATGAATCAGCCTTCTGCGCTTTGGGCGTGGCTCAATCGAAGAGCCTACGCGGTGTACATCATACACCCGCCGGTGTTGGTGGGAATCAGCTTGCTACTGCACGGCTGGGTGGCTCTTGCGCTGGTGAAATTCGGCGTCGTCGGATTGCTGGCCTGCATCGCCACATGGCTGGCCGCCGATCCGCTGGTCCGACTGCCCGGCTTGCGGCGTGTGGTCTAAACCGGGCTGCATCTAGATGTAGAAACTCGCGATCCATCCCTGCAGAAGCGCCGGGAAGCAGCCGAATACGACCACTGCTGCAGCGATTGCAAGCAACACAATCAGCGTAACCGGATGTGCCTTGATCGGGGTCTCATCCACGGCGGGCATGACGTAGGCGCGCTTGAGAACCTGCAGGTAGTAATAGAGCGAGACTGCGCTCATGGCGATGGCCAGCGCGACGAGGGCAAAGGGTGTGGGTCCGCTCTGAGCGCCGAGGACCGCGGCAAACAGATTGAACTTTGCCCAGAAGCCAACCAATGGCGGAATCCCGGCCAGCGACAAGAACAGCACCAGCAGCACCGCCGCCAGAACCGGATTCCGTTTGTGCAGGCCGAGGAATGAATCCAGCTTGTCGCTGCCCGTTGCTCGTTCAACGACGCCGACGACGCCGAATGCGCCGATGGTGGTCAGGCCGTAGGTGAGGACGTAGAAGAGAACAGCCTTCTCAACCAAGAAGCTTGAAGAAACATCGCCAGGAATAAAGGCAATACCGAGCAGAATGTAACCGGCGTGGGCAATCGCCGAATAAGCTAGCAGTCGCCGCACACTAACCTGAGCAAGCGCCGCAAGATTTCCAACGATCATCGAAGCGGCTGCAAGCACTAATAGAATGCCTGCCAATTGCGGCCACGGCCCGCATCTCTCGCCAATCCTTAACCAACTTTCGCTTATCGAAATCAGCAGCGCGAAGCTCGCCACTTTGGATACTGAAGCGATAAAGGCCGCTGCTGGCGTTGGCGCACCCTCATATGTGTCCGGCGCCCATAAATGAAACGGCACGGCAGCGACCTTAAACCCTAGGCCCGCAACAACCAAAATCCACGCGATATAGAAGAGAGGGCTTGGTCCTGACGTGGCAATTGCTTCCTGTATCTTGGCGAGATTTGTACTTCCGCTTAGTCCATAAAAGTAACTGAATCCAAATAGGAGAAACGCCGCCGACATTCCGCCAAACAGGTAATACTTCAGCGCCGCCTCTGCACTTTTACCTGAACTCTTAGCAAAAGCGGTCAAAATGTACAGGCCCAGGCTTAGTAATTCCAGCCCGATAAAGATAACCAATAAGTCCCGCGCGCTAGCAATCAACAATCCGCCGGTCGCCGCCATCAACACCACTGCAACATATTCACCCACGTGCCGAGTGAAACTCGAATCAATGAGCAGCAATAACGTTAGCGCTGTCAGAATCAAAATCCCAATCTGCGCTACCGCAACGCCTCCACCGTTCGCAAGAACAAGCGATTCGCCGACGTACAGGCCGTCCCCAGTTTGAAGACTGATTCCCCACAGCGCCGCACCGCATCCCGCCACTCCCAGCAGAGCCGCAACCACAACCCGCACCTTCAGCGCGGCTTTGCGCAGCAATCCCAGGTCCACCACTAGCACCAGCAGCGCCGCGACTTCGAGCGCCGTCTCCGGCAGCGTAACGCGGAAGAGATCTGCGTAGTTCATTGTCCCCCTCCCGCAAGCAGCGCCTTCACGGCCGGTTCGATTGCATCGAGCAATATCTTCGGATAAAGTCCAACGGCCAAGCTCACTCCACCCAGCAGCACCACGCCGGTAGCCTCGGGCCAGGTGATTGGGGCAAAGGCATGTGCGTGTTCCTGCTCAAGAACATGTGCGCTCGGGAGCGTATCGCTGAAGAATGCCTTCTGCAACACCCGCCAGGTATATGCAACGCCGACCACGATGCCCACGCCCGCTGCGGCTGTCCACCATGGCTTGACCATCCATGCGCCCACCAGCACTTGCAGCTCAGCAACAAAGCCCGAGAACCCCGGCAGCCCCATCGACGCCATTCCGGCAATCACAAAGGCCCACGCGGCAAAGGGCAATCGCTTGGAGAGGTGCATGGTTTCAAGCTCCGCCAACTGCCGCGTATGGGTCCGCTCATACACAATTCGCCCCACAATGGCAAACAGCAGTCCCGCGATGATCCCGTGCGAAAACATCTGCAACACCGCGCCCGTTACGCCAATCTGGTTCAGCGTCATCAGCCCCAGCAACACAAAGCCCATGTGGCTCACGCTCGAGTAGCCGATGACGAATTTGAAGTCCGTCTGCACCAGCGCCACCAGCGCGCCATACACAATGCCCACCACCGCAAGCACGGCAAACACGTCGCGCCACGAGCCGATTCCGACGAACGAGAATCCCCATGGGTCGAGTCCGCGCGGGAACAGCGCAATCCCCACGCGGAGGCAGCCGTAAGCCCCCAGCTTCATCACCACTCCGGCCAGCAGCATGGAAGCGGCTGTGGGCGCGGCGACGTGGCCGGTGGGCGCCCAGGTGTGGAAAGGCCACATGCCGGCCAGAATCGCAAACCCTGTGAATACCAGCGGAAAGCACCACATCTGGAAGCTCACCGGCAGGTTCGCATGGCCCAGAGCAATCAACCCTGTCGAATGGCTACCCGCCGTGGCGTAGGCCGCCAGCAGCCCGATCAGCACCATCGCCGAGCCTGCGAACGAGAAGAGCGCCAGCTTCATGGCCGCATATTCCCGCCGCGTGGAACCCCAGATCGCGATCAGGAAGTACTTGGGCACAATCGCGATTTCGTAGAAGACGAAGAGCAGAAACAGGTCGAAGCTGAGAAAGACTCCGTAAACACCGCCTATGAGCGCGAGGAAGAATGCAAAGAACTCATGGGTGCGCAGTTCGATGTTCCAACTGAACAAGACGCCGGCCACCGCGGCCAGCCCGGTCAGCAGCACCAGCACGCGGCTAATGCCGTCGGCAGCGAGCAGGAAGTGAATCCCCATCGAAGGGACCCAGGGCACATCGACAATCACCACGCGGCCCTGCCCCATGCCGGTCACAAACCCCGCCACGGCCAGCGCCAGCCCGGCCACAGCCACCGCAAACGCCAGCCAGCGGGCCAAAGCCGGTCGCCCTTTAGGCAACAGCGCCAGCAGCAGCGCTCCGGCAAACGAGAGATAGATCGTCCACGCTAACATCAGAATCTCCAGTGCGCCAAGAGGTTCACAACCGTTGGGTTCACGCTGTCCACAATCAACTGCGGCAACAGGCCCACGAGCAGCATCAGTCCAATCACCGGAGCCAGAGCGAGCTTCTCGCCATGGTGCAAATCCGGGAAGCCTACGCAATGTTCCGGCACCGGCCCGTTAAACACTTTCTGAATCACCGTGAGAATCACCGCCGCCGTTACCAGCAAGCCGAGCAGCGACACCGTGGCTGATACCCACGCCAGCGGGAAGACGCCGCGGAAGATGAGGAACTCGCCCACGAACCCGTTCAGGCCCGGCAATCCCAAGGACGAGAAGAGCGCGATCCCCATCAACCCGGCCAGCACCGGCGCGGGCTTCCGCAACCCGCCAAAGTCGTCGATGCCGCGATGGCCGCCTGTCCGCTGCTGAAGAATGGCCACAAACCAGAACAGCGCCGCAGCCGTGATGCCGTGATTGAACATCTGCAGAATCACACCGTTCAATGCGGCTGCCTGACTCGCCTGTGCGCCAGCCCCAACCGCTGGGACCGCCAGCGCAAAAATGCCAAGCAAACAATAGCCAAGATGGTTTACCGACAAATACGCGAAGACGCGCTTCAGATCCTTCTGCGCCGCGGCAGCCCACGCGCCCATCACCACTGTGGCCACGGCCAGCACCAGCAGCGGCGTGCGAATCTGCGCAATCTGCGGCCCGAACAGTGGAATCGCGATCCGCAGCAAACCGTAGACGCCCATCTTCGACATGGCGCCTGTCAACAGCATCGTCACTGGTGAGGGCGCCTCAGCGTATGCGGCGGGCAGCCAGGTGTGAAACGGAATCATGGGCACTTTAACCGCAAACCCGGCCAGCACCCCAATCGCCAGCCAAAGCATCACTGGCCCCAAATGCGCCGTCACTAACCTCTCAAGCTCGCCGGTCGATGCCAGGAAAGTCAAACGGTCAAAGTCCATGCTGCCCGTCGAAAGAAAGACGGCCAGAAACGCAACCAGCAGCGCCACAGAGCCGGCCATGGTGTAGACGAAGAATTGCGTCGCCGCCGGCCCACGCCGCGCACCGCCCCACAGCTTGATGAGGAAGAAAGCAGGAATCAGGCTCAGCTCCCAGAACAAGAACCAGTGGAAGAAGTTCAGCGCCGTGAACGAACCAAAAAGCCCCGATTCGAGCACCAGCACCAGCCCAAAGTAGAGCCCCGGCTGGTGGTGCACACGATGCGCCGCATCCACTGACATCAGCGTCACAATGGCTGAAAGCACCACCATCAGCGCGCCCAGCCCGTCCACGCCCAGGTGATACTCGATGCCCAGCGACGGTGCCCACGCTGCGCGCTCCACCAGGCCAATGGCTCCATTGGCGGGCAACTGCGTCCAAACATAAATAGCGAGGGCGAGACTTACCCCAGTCGTGATGATTGCCACGCCGCGCGCATGTTTGCCCGCGATTAGGGCAACGGCCGCCCCCGCGAGGGGCAACACGGTCAACAGCGTCAATACTGGAAATCCGCTCATGGCAGGCTGCTCCATATCAGAATCGCCACCAAAGCGACGACAGAAAAGGCCAGAATTCTCAGGTAGGTCTGTACGCGCCCGTTCTGCACCCGCGACAGCAGCCCTCCGCCGCTGGCCAGTTCTTCACAGCCTTTGTCGAAGCTGCCATCCACCCAATTCATGTCGAGGAAGCGGCTGAAGTGCGCCCATCCGCGGAAGGCCCACGCAACCCCGGCCACCACACCGCCCCAAACCCGGCGGTCGAGCCAGTCGGCAACCCGTGCCCACCAACCATAAAACGCAATGACCGTGAAGCCATAGAGCTCATCGATGTATAGCCGGTCGCGCAGCCAGGCCCACGGCAACGGCAGTGCCTTTTCCAGCACGTCAGGCTGCTCCGGCTTCGGCGCCTGGCCTCCATAGAGCCGCCAGCCCAAACCGAGACCGAGAAACACCATCACCGTCGAAGTCCCCATCAGTGCCAGCAACCCAGGCTCCATAAAACCGTGCCATTCAAACGGTACAGCCCGGCTCTCAATGAACCCGCGGAACCACGGCCAGGCGGGCGTCCCAATCAAACCGAGCGCCATGGCGAAGAAGGCCAGGATCGTCAGCGGCGCCGTAATTACAGCCGGGCTCTCGCGAGCTGGCTTCTTGCCCCTCCACGTTCCGAAGAAGACGTAGCCCACTTGCCGCGTCATATAGAACGCGGTCAGCAACGCACCAAACACAAGCATGTAAAACGGCGTCTTCGCCACGCTCCAGTGCTGGGCCGCTTCCAGAATCCCGTCCTTGCTCCAGAAGCCTGAGAACAGCAGCGGAAAACCGCACAGGGCGAGCATCCCGATTGCATAGGTCAGGAAGGTCAGCGGCATGTCGGCTCTCAACCCACCCATGCGCCGCACATCCTGCTCCTCATGGCAACCGTGAATCACCGACCCCGCGCCCATGAACAAGAGCGCCTTGAAAAAGGCGTGGGTGATCAGGTGGAACATGCCCACGGCCACGCCGCCCATGCCCAGGCCGGCCATCATGTAGCCCAATTGCGAAATGGTCGAGTAAGCCAGAATGCGTTTGATGTCATTCTGCGCGACGGCTATGAGCGCGGCAAACACTGCCGTGAACGCGCCCACCCAGGTCACGACCGTCAGCGGCGTGGTCGTCCCGCCAGCCAGTGCCCCAGCTTGCATCAGCGGATACACCCGCGCAATGAGGTAAACCCCCGCAGCCACCATGGTCGCCGCGTGGATCAGTGCCGAGACCGGCGTAGGGCCTTCCATCGCATCCGGCAGCCACACGTGCAACGGGAATTGGCCGCTCTTGCCCGCCGCTCCGGCAAAGATCAGCAGGCCAATCGCGCCCGCGGCGCTAAGACCCAGTGCCGCTGGCTGTGCCAACAGCGCGGCCAGCGCACCGTGCTCAATGGAGCCCGCGCCGTTGTTGTAGAAGAGCAGCGTGCCTGTCTGCGCAAACAACCAGACAATTCCAAGCAGAAAAAAAACATCGCCAACGCGCGTGGTGAGAAAGGCCTTTTTCGCGGCAGCAGCTGCGGCGGGCTTCTGATACCAGAATCCAATCAATAAGTAGGAAGTAAGTCCCACTAACTCCCAGCCCATGAAGAACAGCAGCATGCTATTCGCGATCACCACGCCCAGCATGGCTCCGGCAAACAGCGAGAGGAAGCAGAAGAAGCGGGTGTAGTTCTCGTCGTGGGCCATGTATCCGATCGAGTAAATAAAGATAAGGAGGCCGACAAGCGTGACCATCGCCAGCATCACCGCCGAGAGCGGATCGAGTACCCAGCCGAGGTCGACGTTCGATGCTCCGAATTGAATCCAGGTGAAGTTGACGGTCTCGCGGACAGCAACGCCATGTGTCCATCCAGCCACTACGTGCACAAACGCAACCAGCGCCAACACGAGTGAAAAGCTGAGCGACCCGATGGCCAGCGTGGCAGCCGTCCTTCGCTTCTGCTGCTTGAGCAGGCCAATCACACCGGAAGCGATGATGGGCACGGCGGGGACCAGCCAAAGATAATCGCAAATTCCCGGGGGGCCGCAGTTCGTAGTCGGCTGAAAGGACACTGAGGCCATCTCTTGCATCAACATCCGTTCACCCCCTCATCCTGTTCATGGCATCGAGATCCGTCGTATGCGCGTGGCGATGGATGCTGATCACCAGCCCCAGTCCCACCGCCGCCTCAGCCGCCGCAACGGCAATCGAGAAGATGGCAAACATCATGCCCGTCAGCAACTCGGGATGCGGACCGTAGCGCCAGAA
This sequence comes from Acidobacteriaceae bacterium, assembly GCA_003138365.1. Taxonomy (GTDB): domain Bacteria; phylum Acidobacteriota; class Terriglobia; order Terriglobales; family Acidobacteriaceae; genus Telmatobacter. The sequence continues at coordinate 11,434 of PLFY01000001.1, read as the reverse complement.
GGCAATCAGATTCAGGTTGGCTGCGTTCAGCATAAGCTCAATCCCGATCAGCACAAGGATGGCGTTGCGCCGCGTCAGCGCACCGGCCAGCCCGATTGAAAACAAAAGTGCAGCCACGAGAAGATAAGCCGCCAACGGAGTAGCCTGACCCATCATTTGGCCCTCTCTTTCTCGTGCATCGCAACGATCACCGCGCCAATGAGAGCAGCGGTCAGCAGCAGCGCCACAATCTCCAGCGGAAGCACGTAGCGGCCCATCAGCGCATTGCCGATGTCCAGAACTGTCACAGTCGGCGTAGTGGTTTCATGCGGCAGAACCCGCACGCTCTGAAGCACCGCCCAGCCCAGCACCGCGAAAACACCCGCGGCAATCACCAACCCTGCCAACCAGTTCCTGCTATAGACTCCATCTTTTGGCGTCTCCGCATTGCGCGTCAGCAAAATCGCAAACACCACCAGGATGGCCACCGCGCCGATGTAGACAAGAATTTGCGCAAACCCGGCAAACTGCGCGTCAAGCTCCAGAAACATCAGCGCCAACCCGGCAAAGGCCACAGTCAACGCCAAAGCGCAGTGCACCGTGTTCTTGAGCAGCACGGCCGCCAGCCCGCCGGCCACCGTCAGCGCTGCAATTGCGTAAAACACAAAGCTCATCGGCAGCCGATCCTTTCTCTGGCGCTCAAGACATTGCGGGTGCCCCAGGTCTCGCTCTTGAGACCTGGGATACCGCGGATCTCGCACTGGCGACAATCACTCCGCATAGCGATAGCTCCTGACCCTGAAGTGTTTCCGGTACATGCCCACTCCGCCCATCAGCGCATAGGCCAGCAGCAGAATCACCGAGCAGACCACCCACCGTGCCCAACCATCGCCCATGAATCGCCACAGCGCGGCAACCAGCAAGTCGAAAAGCGTAAACGGCAACACAAACTTCCAGGCAAAGTTCATCAGTTGGTCCTGGCGGAGCCGCGGCAGGGTCCCGCGAATCCAGATAAAGACGCAGATCGACAGCATCACCTTGGAGAAGAACCAGAACCACGACGGAACCCAGCCAAGGAACGAGAAGGGCGCCGACCATCCGCCCAGAAACAGCGTGGTTCCCAGGCCTGAGATGGACAACATGCCCACGTACTCGCCGAGAAAGAACAGCGCAAACTTGAAGCCCGAGTACTCAGTGAAATAGCCGGCTACCAGCTCCGATTCGCCTTCGGGCAGATCGAATGGAGAGCGGTTGGTCTCTGCCGTTGCCGCAATGGCATACATAAGGAAGGCCGCCAGCCCCCAAGGCGTAAAGATGTACCAGTGCGGCAGGCCCCAGGTGTATTGGTTCTGCGCTTCGACAATCTTCCCCAGCGAAAGCGAGCCGGTCATCATCACCACAGCCACGCTCGACATCAACAGCGGAACCTCATAGCTGATCATCTGCGCCACGCCGCGCATGGCCCCCAGCAGCGAATACTTGTTGCGGCTGGACCAGCCGGCCATGAAAACCGATAGCTCCGTTGACGCGCCCATGGCAAAGAAGAACAACAGGCCGGAATCCATGTGCACCAGGGTCATGTTCCGCCCCATGGGCAGCACCGCGATGCCCATGAACACCACAACCACCAGCACCACCGGCGCCATAAAATGCACCACCGCGTCGGCTCTCAGCGGCACAATATCTTCCTTGGTCAGCGACTTGATCCCGTCGGCTATCGGCTGGAATAGCCCAAATGGTCCCACGCGGTTAGGGCCAATTCTATTCTGCATGCGGCCCAGGCCCTTGCGCTCCATCCACACGGCGATTGCAAACAGCGAGGGAAACACCGCGATGATGGCCACCACGCTCACCAGCACGCTGGCAACCGGCTGCAACCCGGCAGGCAGAAACCCGACCAGCCAGTGTTTGAGGAGAACAAAAATCTGATCAATGGTTTCGATCATGGCTTGATCTCCGCTCCTTCCGGCTTCGCAGCAGCATTTTCCGTCGAAACCGCAGGCTTGGCCGCTGCCGCCGCCTTGGCTGCTGCAGCCAAGGCTGCGCCCTTTGCCTTGGCATCGGACTTGGCCTTTTCCCCGGCCAGGCGCGCATCCACTTGGGCTGCCTCGGTGGGATGAATCTTGTGATAATGTTCGTTGGACTTGGCCAGTTCCTCGCGATCGAAAAGCAGTCCGCCAAAGCGGTCGGTCCTGCTCAGTTCAAACTCCGTATCCATCTTGATGGCTTCAAACGGGCAGACCTCAACGCAAATCTGGCAGCTCATGCACACCGAAATATCGATATCGAACCTGGCTGGGTAGAACTGCGGCTTGCCCAGCGCGTCGGGCTTCTTGTCAATGCTCTTGACGATATAAATGCACTTGGGCGGGCACTCTTTCTCGCAAATTTGGCAGGCCACGCAGCGCATCCCTGCCTCCCAATCCGCGCCGTCGTACACCAGGAAGGGAAAGTCGCGTGTCGCCTCAATCGGAGCGATTCGCTGTTCCGGATACTGGACCGTCGTCAGCCGCTCAGCGGACACAAAGCTGCCCACAAAGTTCTTTGCCGTCTCCGCCAGCCCCTTCAGTATCCCTTCGCCCAGCAATTACGCCTCCCGACAGTGGTCAGTTTTCAGTGATCAGATTTCAGTTGTTAATTCTCACTGACCACTGACAACTGAACACTGACGACTATCTATCCACTTCCCCCAGCACAATATCCACGCTTCCAAAGATCAGCACTACATCGGCCACATTCTGGCCAATCGCCATATCCTCCAGCACCGTCAGATTCATCAGGCTGGGTGGCCGCACCCGATAGCGATAAGGATTCGGTCCCCCGTCGCTGATCAGATAAAAGCCCAACTCCCCTTTTGGCGACTCGATCCGCCCGTATGCCTCGCCCGGTTTGGGACGGAAACCGCGAATCTTCGCCTTTGAGTCCATCACCGGGCCTGCGGGGATATCTTTCAGAGCCTGTTCCAGAATCTTGATCGACTCCCGCATCTCCAGCAGCCGGATCATGAAGCGGTCGTATACGTCCCAATGATCGCCCAGCGGCACACGAAAGTTGAAGCGATTGTAGACGCCGTACCCATCCACTTTGCGAATGTCGTAGTTCACGCCCGAGGCCCGCAGCATCGGCCCCGTCACTCCCGCATTCACAGCCAGGTCCGGCCGCAGAATGCCCACTCCCTGCGTGCGCGCCATCAGAATCTCGTTCGAGCACAGCAGCCGTTCAATCTCCTCGGTAAACCCCGGCAGCCCCTCCACCACTTTGCGCGTCGCTGCCAACCAACCTGCTGTCGCGTCCACCCTGCAGCCGCCAAAGCGCATGTAGTTGCACATCATCCGCGCACCGGTGAGCTCCTCGAACAGGTCCAGAATTTTTTCGCGCTCGCGGAAGGCATACATCAGAGGCGTCCCGCTTGCTCCCATCTCCTGAATCAGAAAACCGATCGACGAAGCGTGGTTCTGCACCCGCGTCAGCTCGCCAAGAATCACCCGCAGATATTCGGCCCGCTCCGGAACCGCCTGCCCGGTCAGCTTCTCTACCGCCAATGCGTAGGCCCAGTTGTTGGTCAGCGGGCACACGTAGTCCAGCCGATCGGTGAATGGCATCGAGCCCAGGTAGCTGATCCCTTCGGCAATCTTCTCGTGATTGCGATGCAAATAGCCGAAGACCGGCTTCAGCCGGATCACCCGCTCCCCGTCCAGGGCCACATCCATGCGGAAGACGCCGTGCGTCGACGGGTGGTGCGGCCCCATGGCCACTTCCAGCAGCTCTGCATCGCCGTCCGGCTCAATCACCTGCGGACGGTTCCAGTCGTCCGGCCTGGTCTTGTCGCTCTCGAAGGCCACGAGTTTGTGAGTGGCAGTCATTGGCTGGCGCCCGTGCCTTCCTGGCCTGCTCCCAGAGCCGGCGCAGCGGCCTCTTGCGCTGTGCGGCTCGCAGCCTGGTGTGCCAACGCCCGCGCCAACACCTGATCGTGCGCGGTCGGCTCGTATTCAAAGTCGTCCGGCTCCACGTAATCCCGCCGCATGGGGTGGTCCTTGAATCCATCCCACATCAACAGCCGCCGCAGGTCAGGATGCCCGGTGAACACAATGCCGAAGAGATCGAAAATCTCCCGCTCCTGGAACTCTGCCGATCGCCAGATTGGTGTCAAGGAAGGCAGCTCCACCTGATCCGTGCGGTTGACCGTCTTCAGCCTGAACACCACCGGTCCCTGCTTCTGGGCCACCGAATAAAGGTGATAAACCGCCTCCAGGCAACCTGGCGCCACGCGTTTGCGCGTTTCCTCCACGGTCTCTTCCACGGTCGTTTCAACGCCGTCCACGGTCTTGGTCACGGGACGGGTTACTCTCACTTTCTCTGCGACTTCCTTGTCCGGCCAGTCCACGCCGGTCACGTTGGACAGGTAGTCGAAAAGGAGATCGTCGCGCAGAAACTTCGCTACAGCCACAGCCTGGGCCGGGGCCAACCTGAGCGAGTGCTGCCCGCTGACGCTAGGGTTGCACACGATCTCCACTCCCGCGTCTGGCAAAGCCGCCTCGATCGCCGCCTTGATCTCTTCAACTGTCATCATCAGCGAATCACCACCGGCGCCGTCCACACCCCGGGATTCGACGCGGGCTCCAGATCGTGCTCTCCGGGTACAGGCACCGGGAATTCGCCCTGCGCCTCCGCATCCAGGTGACGCGGACGGCCCTCCCCGGTCAAATGCTGCCCGTCAATCTTCTTCTGGAGAGTCATAAAGGCCTGCAGCAAGGCCTCAGGCCGCGGCGGGCAGCCAGGAATATGCACGTCAACGGGAATATAGCGATCGATCCCCTTCAGCACGTTGTAACCCTGCTTGAACGGCCCGCCGGAGATGGCGCAGGCGCCCATCGCGATTACGTACTTCGGCTCGGCCATCTGGTTGTAAAGCCGCACCACCTGCGGCGCCATTCTCTTGGTCACAGTGCCGGAGATGATCATCATGTCGGCCTGCCTGGGCGACGGCCGGAAGACTTCCGCCCCGAAGCGTGCAATGTCGTAACGCGCCATCGTTGTTGCGATCATCTCGATGGCGCAACAAGCCAGCCCGAACTGCATGGGCCAGATCGAACTCCGCCGGCCCCAGTTGTAGAGCTCCTCGATGGTCGTGACGAAGACGCCCTGCTTCCCCAGTTCGATCTTCAACCCTTCATCTACCATCGTCGCTTCGCTCCTAATTGCAGTAATCAGTTGTCAGTGATCAGTTGTCAGTGATCAGTTGTCAGTCGTCCATCGGCGTCGCCGACCCGCGAAAGGATGAAACCTGTGTCGATCAGTGCGGCCCGCTAACTTGCTAACTCGCTATCCCCGCTTCAGCGGGGGCTAACTCGCTGCTTTTGCCCCAACACGCTGCTTCCGTGTGGATTGTTGAACTTGCAGCACAATCGGAATCTTGCTTCTTCCTAGATCGAAGATCGGTTGTTCTCAATGCCCGCCGACTGCCGGGTACCCGCCCCTCTTTCCTGTTCCCTGTTCCCTAAAAACTTAAACCTGATCTCTGATCTCTGACCCCTGATCACTGATCACTGACCCCTGATCTCTGATCTCACGCCCACGTCAACACGCCCTTCGCCCAGGCCCAGGCCAGCCCCTCAATCAGCATCAGCACAAACACCAGCATCGCCAGGCAAGCCGCCACGCCTAGCCCCGTAAAAGCCACCGCAAAGGGCAGCAGAAACACGGCTTCCACGTCAAATATCAGGAAGATAATGGCGTACAGATAGTAGGCCGAGCGGAACTGCATCCAGGCGTCGCCCTTGGACTCCAGGCCGCACTCGTAGATCGCGTTCTTGATCGCGTTCGGCTTGGCCGGAGAAAACACCTTTCCCCATAGCCACGCCAACCCCAAGGGGGTCAGCCCAAAGCCCAACGCCGCCAGGAACAGGACTGCCAGAGAAAAATAAGGACTTGAGGCCATCTTTGAAAATGAATTCCTTCTGAATCAACGTACCAGTTCAGGGGGCATTTTGGCTAAGAAGTTGTGCCTCTTCCCCGCCCGGCCAGCCCCATTTTCTCTCCACTCATCCCACCCTGTGAACCGCTCGCTGATTTGCTGGCCTGCTGGCTCACTGCCCGGCCCCTCCACCTTTCGATGGAAGACAGGTCATCCCTCATGCCTGTTAGGGTCAATCTGTTCCTGCGACATTCCCGCTGTCCGTCGCTGCGGAACGGCCTCTTCCCTGGAGATCACCTGACCATGTTCAAGACCGCGTTCAAGGCTGTCAAAAAGGTGTTGCCCCGCTGTCTCTTGAGCTTGGCCCTGGCCCTCTTGTTCCTCCCGGTCACCTGGCTGGCGACCACACAGACCGCTCGCGCCGCCAGAGGCCCTGAATCGGCCCCGGCATCCGCCGCAAATCCCTCCCCTGCCACCACTCCTTCCGCCACCACGCCCTATTCCGTCTCCGCCGGAATAACCGGCCCAACAACCCCATTCCATGATTCCGTCGCTGCTCGCTACAATTACGCATTCGGCAAAGACACGCCGTTTCTTCCCTCGAATGCCACAACAAGTACTGGGCAGTTCACGAGCCCCAAGAGCTTCCCCACTGCCCAGTATTGCGGTCACTGCCATCAAGAGGCGTACCGCCAATGGCGCCAGTCCGTTCACTCCAATAGTTTCCGTGCTCCCTGGTATCTCAAGAACGTAAACTTGCTCATCGATGAGAAGGGTGTGCAGTACTCCCGCCACTGCGAGGGCTGCCACAACCCGGTCGCGCTGTTCAGCGGCGACTTGTCTCAGGGCATGCCCAAGAAGCGGCCCTTTGAAGACGAGGGAATCTCCTGCTCGGTTTGCCACTCCATCCAGTCCACTGACACCACGGGCACGGGCAGCTATGTCATGGGCATTCCCGCCGTCCTCGTGGACGAAAACGGCGCTCCCATCACCGGGCCTGTCTCCGACGGCGAGATACTGGCTCATCTCGACCGCCATTCCAAGGCCGTCATGCGCCCGCTTTACCAAACCGCCGAGTTCTGCGCCGCCTGCCACAAGGCCGCCATTCCCCGCACCCTCGACGACTACAAGTGGCTCCGCGCCATCTCTCTCTACGACGAATGGCAGGGCGCAAGCTTCACCAGGCAGTCACCGCTGCCCTTCTACCGGAAGGATGTCACCTCCACCTGCCAGACCTGCCACATGGTCCGTGAGGCGCTGCCTGCCGGATCCAATGAGCCCGGCGCCAAGGACGGCAAATTCGTCTCCCACCGTTGGGTGGGCGGCAACACTCTCATGCCGCAGTACTACAAATTCGACGAACAGGCCGATAAGGTTGCAGCCTTCCTCAAGAATGCCTCGGACGGCAAGGGTGTCTTCAATGTCGATATCTTCGCGCTCGAGAAGGAAGGCGCGGCGGCTACGCCAACCGATCAGGTCCTCGTCGCTCCGCTCGGCCTCACCAGTTTCTCCCTCGCTCCCGGCGAAACCCTGGTGGCCGACGTCGTCATCCAGAACAAAGGCATCGGACATTCTTTTATCCCCGAGCAGCGCGACTTCTATGAAGCCTGGGTTGACTTCACGGTGAAGGACGGCTCAGGCAAGACACTGGCCGAGAGCGGCTTCCTGCAACCCGACGGCAACCTCGACCCTGCGGCCCACTCCTTTACCAACCGGCTGATCAACAACAAGGGCGAGCTGAACGACCTGCACCAGATCTGGCACAACCGCGTCCTTGCCTACAACAACACCATCCAGTCGGGCCGCTCGCAGCTGGTGCGCTACCGCTTCCGCCTGCCCAAGGACATTGCCGGCCAGGTTTCATTGACTGCGACCGTAAGATACCGCCGCTTCGACCAGCACTTCATCGACTACGCCATGGACCAGAAGGCCGGGCAGCATTATCCGCAGCCCATTATCGACATGGCGTCGGAGACCAAGACCTTCAAGATTGGCGAGAACTCGCCCCAGCCGCCCACGCCGGATGAAAACAAGGAATGGATGCGCTGGAATAACTTCGGTATCGGCCTGCTCGACGCGCAACAGTACCTGGCCTCCGTCCACGCCTTTGAGCGCGTAGCCGCCCTGCGCCCCGACTACGCCGATGCCTACACCAACATGGGCATCGTTGAAATTTCCTGGGAAAAGTACGACGACGCAAAGTCGAATCTGGCCAAGGCGCTCGCTCTGCTTCCCGGTGACCCGCGCGCCCTCTACTATCGCGCCCTGGTCGAGCGCAACGCCGGCCAGATCAAGGAAGCCATCGCGGACCTTGAAGCCATGCTGGCCAAGTATCCGCGCTCCAAGGACGGGCTTCGTGAACTCGGCTTCAGCTACTATCAGCAGCACGACTACCCGCAGGCCCGCGACATCTACGTCCGCCTGCAAGCCGTGGATCCAGACGATCTGGCCGCCCACTACCAGCTCGCCATCCTCTACCGCCGCCTGGGTGACAAACAAAAGGCCGCTATCGAGTCAGCCAAATTCGCCGACCAGAAAGACGACCCCACCGCCAGCGCCTACGCTCTGGAGTTCCTCCGCAAGCACCCTGAGGTCGCCGCCGAATCCATAGTCTGGCACACCCACGATCTGACCGGCGACGCCCCCAGGCAGCCCGCAAAAATCGAATATAGATACATCCCGGGGGCCGGGCTCTAGTTCTTTGGCCGTATGNNTCATCCGGTCACGGACCTAGCCGAGTTCTGTTCAACCGTTTGCGGTGCGCCCAATTCCATGCCCCCATGGGAAGCGACAGTTAACTTGGATCGCTTCAAATATCTCTAGCCGAGCGCAATTCCCTGATGTATATTGACTGCACACTGGAAATCCAACTGGAAATATCAGCTATGTAGGCGGTCCAAGGTTCTGGATGCGGCGCCCACGGCGGGTATTCTGACAAGCTATTAGGCACGGAGGTCGAATATGGAATGGTATCTGCTGGTTTTGAAGAAATATGCCGAGTTCAACGGGCGAGCGCGCCGCAAAGAGTACTGGATGTACGCGCTGATCAATATCTTGATCATTTTCGTGCTCGAGATCGCCGGTTTCGCGCTCATCAAGAATGTGACCGTGGTCGGGTATATCTTTCTGGCCCTATTGGGCATCTATTCGCTTGCCACCTTGATCCCATCGTTAGCCGTCGGCATACGCCGGCTCCACGACACCGGCAAGAGCGGCTGGTGGATATTCATCTCTTTAATCCCGTTCGTTGGGCCCATTATCCTGCTCATTTTCCTGGTCAAAGACAGCGACCCGGGAACGAACCTGTACGGCCCAAATCCAAAGCTTGCCTAGTTCTGTGACCGCGTGATTTAGTAATNNTTCATCCGGTCAGAGACCTAGCAGGCTGCAGCGATCGGCTGAGGGAAGCCAATCGTTCATTTTGTGCCGGGTTTCAATGGTTCGTCCGCCACAGCGAAGAGAACTGTGAAACCCGGCCCATCCCTAATCGAGCTCAGAAGCATTCCCGGCCGCCGAAGCCACCTTCCCCGGTCCAACAATCCCATACTTCAAGTCCAGAAACTGCTGCAAATTCTCAGCAAGCAATGCCGCGAGTTCCTGCCAAGTCAGCACCTTCAGCCGCACGCGCATCTCCGCACTCTTCACCGCGGCCATCACCTGAAACCATGCCTCGCGCAAGTCTGGCCGGCGCGCATCATGCACCGCGCAAAAGCTGCACCCTTCCGCATACGCCGCCAGTACATTCCGAATCAGTTGATATCCCGCATACCCAGTCTCCGCGCTCACCGCCTGTGCCCGCGCTACAATCCCCTCCTGAAACTCATGCGCCATCCCCTCATCGGCCACCGCATCTTCCCACTCCTGCGTAAACTCCTCCGCAAACTCGACCGCCGTCCGTCGTCTCGCCGTCCGCAACACCACCCGAGGCAACAACGCCCGCTCAAACACCGCATCAAAGTCTCGATACCGCTCCGCAACCTCAGCCTTGCACGACTGAAAATCTCCCTCCGTGAGCTTGGCCTCCACCAGCAGTGACCCCCACCGCATATCCACTTCCGTCCGGTCAAATCGTCCACTGGCCAGCGGCACTCGCGCCCTCCAACCAAACAAGGGTGTGTCCTCCCCATCCACTCCGAGCGTCCGCCGCACCGCAGGTGCCTCCGCCACTCCCGGCGCGCAAAACACATTCATCAGCAGCGCATCGGAACTCATCGAAGAGTCCAATTCCCGCCATCGTCTGCCCGACTCCGCCTTTGGCAGTGCCCTTCCCTGCGCATGAATCTTGTCAAAGCGCCGCATCCATTCCGGCCGTGACGCAATGGCCGCGTATGCCGGATCGAAGAAGTTTCCGTGGCGCCCACCCCCCGCGGGGACCCCCCCAGACAGGTCTTCGTCTGTGGGGTGTTCCGGCGAGTAGACAATGACCGGCGGGTTGCCGTAACTCTCGACATGCGCTCGCCCTCGCCCCCATAGCCGGTTGCGAAGCCCCAGCTCACGCCGCAGGTCGCTTGCAAACCAGCTCGCTCTCACCGTCATAAGCAAAAGACTACACCGCCCTGACTAGTGGTGCCCGCCACACAGATGGTCGTTTATGTTTTGAAAGGGCACGACTTCAGTCGTGCCATAAATGGCGCAAAAACGAGCCGGGCCCCTGAGGGAAGTCTCTTCTGCGAATTCCGCCCAATTGCGAGAATCGGTAAAGGACTCTATTTGCGGTGGCCTACACCAGCACCAAAACAAGCCCTGCCGCCCAACGCACGAAGGCCGCTTCCCATCCTTTAGCCAGCCCATCCCCCGTTGTGAGGAATTTAAGACGCGCCCGGATTTCTTTGCTCAACTCAATCTGAATACTCCCACCTGCACCGCCTAAAGATGGAGGCGCGCCGACCCTCCGGGATGCGAAAATGGCTTCTGTGATTCCTCGTCTGAAGTGCTTCGCCCTTTTGCCCGCCATCGTCCTTTTCGCCGCGCTCCCTGCCCACGGCCTCTTCAAGGCCAAAGCTGGCTCCAAGGCCGCCGAAAGGGCCGGCGCGGTCCTGTTTCGCGACAAAGGTTGCGCCCACTGTCACGGCGTCGGCGGCATCGGCACCCAAAAAGCGCCTTCGCTCGTTGACTTGCGCAAGAACAAGCTCTGGACCCCGGCCAGGATCACCGACCAAATCCTCACCGGCGGCCAGAAGATGCCGCCCTTCAGCGATTCTGTCACCGATGAGGAAGCTGCCCAGTTGGTCGCTTATCTTCGCGCTAAACACCGGCCCGTCCCACCCCCCGCGCTGCCCACACACCAGGGCCAAACCTGATTCTTGCCCATTTTGGCAGCCCCCGCTTTTGGCAGCCCCCCGCTTCAAGAATCTCGACTGGTATTGCCTCCGCACGCCGCGACCCGTAAACTGGTAGTGGCAGGGGCGGCTCTGTGGAATCTCGCAGGCCTCGTCTATCGCAAGACGATCCTGAGAGCCAGAAAGGATTCAGTTGCCACGGGGTTTTTTGAATAAGCGACTAATACAAAAGGAGTTACAAAGCGGAGAGGTGGCAGAGCCC
>PLFY01000110.1 GCA_003138365.1 Acidobacteriaceae bacterium | reverse complement strand
CCCCCAAGATGCTTGAGCACTGGATAAGCGGACTGGAAAAGGTGGACGTAAGTATTTGAGACAGCCGCGAGGCAGAAGAAGAGAATGAACCAGGGCCATTGAATGCGCGCCTTGCTCTTGTTTGCCATTGCGGTTCCAACCGAAAGCGGTACGATCCACAGAGCGCGTGCCAACTTGACGGTTGTGCCAACCGTGAGAGCCACCGCTCCGTACTTTGCAGTCGCGCCAACGACGGAACTTATGTCATGGATGGAGAGTGCCGACCAGAGGCCAAACTGTGTTTGTGTCATATGCAGTGCTGTCCCGATTGGTGGAAATGTAAGCAAGGCAACCGAGTTCAGCACGAATACGGTTCCGAGTGAGACGGCAATTTCTTCCTGGCTCGCATTGGTGATTGGGGCAATCGCGGCAATGGCGCTGCCGCCACAGATGGCAGTGCCGGCCGAAATGAGATAAGAGATCCTTTGCTTTACGTGCAAGAGTCGTCCCAACCCCCAACCCAGGAGCAATGCGATGCTGATGCTGCCCGCGGTATAGATGAACCCTGAGCGGCCTGCTTGCATAACCTGCTGCAAGTCCATTCCGAATCCGAGCCCCACCACTGACGCCTGTAGCAGCAACTTCGATAACTGCTTTGCCTCAAGATGAAAGGGATGCACGAAGCTGAATCCGTAGATGAGGCCGCCGGCCAAAGCCATTGGTGGCGATACCAGGCCGCTTGCCGCAATAATCAAGCCGATGAAGAATACGTTCTTAGTCACACATCCAGTGTTCCTGAAGAATGCGTCGGCGTCCAAGCAGAAGTACTGATGCCCTATTTGCGATTTTTATGTGTGCCGGCAGGTTGGAATCGATTGGTCATGACGGAGGTTCTCTGCAAGCCCGCGCGTGCGGTGAGAAACCTGCGGAATTCAATTGTCAGGCCCTGCGGCTCGGGGACAGATCCGTATGCGAAAAGGAACTGGCGCTTGATTCTCACACCCTCAATTTCAACAATCTTGAAACTGTTATTGAGCCTCAGGTCTTTGGCAATCGCCCAACGCGAGACGAATCCGATCCCCAGTCCGGCTTCCACGGCGGATTTGATGGCTTCGGTTGAATCAAGCTCCATTACAATGTGCAACGAACTCCGATTTACACCTTCTCGTTTCAGTGCCATTTCAATTACATGCCGCGTACCCGATCCGCGTTCCCGCATCAGCAACGGAATTGAGGCAATTTCAGAACAGGAGACCGAATTGCGCTCGGCCCACTCGTGTGCTGTGGATACAATCGGCAAAAGTTCATCTTCAAGGAACGGCTCCGTCTTCACCTCGCGGCTTCGCGCCGGGCCCTCGATGAAGCCCAGCGCGATCTTCTGCTTCTCCACCGCTTCCACAATGTGCTCCGTGTTGCCGCTGATCAAAGTGGGGTGAACGCGGGGATGCTCGCGACAAAACTCTCCTAGCAGGCCAGGCAACACATATTGGGCAATGGTTGTGGATGCGCCCAGTGCAAGTTGGCCGGCGTGTTCTCCGCTCAAGGCTGCAATCTCCTGCTCGGCGTGGCCGAAAAGCGTCTTGACCTGCTCACAATAATTCAGAAGAACCTTTCCAGTAGCCGTTAGAGTGATGTGCGCTCCCGTGCGATTAAACAGCTGCACGCCAAGATCCTCCTCAAGCGCCTTGATCTGGAGGCTCACTGCGGGCTGCGTGAGATACAGTTCTTCAGCGGCCTTGCGGAAGCTGAGCTGTTCCGCAACTGCCCGGAAGACCACGAGACGGAAATTTTCAAGACTCGCCATTCGATGATTAAAGCACCTGCTCGCGACGGCCAATGCAAGCACCGTTCCGCGCCCGGCCAGAATCTGTACGGGATGTCAGTTGTGGGCCTTGGCAGGTTCGGCTACAGCTAACTCGATCTTGATCTCCGGCGGCGTCAGGAGCGTGTTGTGAACCAGACAGTGATGCACTGAGCGCGTCAGGCCCTCCGTCTGTTCTTCTGTGAGAGAGACGGGACACACAACATGCACGCGAAAGTTGCCAACGCGGGCAGGCTGTTTCAGCTTTTCGGCGGTAACCGTGACCTCAACGCCTGTCTCCGCGAGATTGCGTGTCTTCAGATACTGCATAGCATAGAAGGCCGCGCAAGATCCCAGCGACGCGAGCAGCAACTCCGGTGGCGTCATGCCGGAGTCTTCCCCACCATTCTCTGTCGGTTGGTCGCAAATAACGGAGTGTGATCGCGAATGAATCGCAAATTTAACCTTGTCGAGATGAGTAATCTTCACTTCCATCATGGTTTTCCTCTTCCATTGGAAGAAAGACACGAGGGCGGCGATTCGTTACAGAATCGCGGATGTTTTTTCTTCGACCGGCATTACCAACATACGCAGATACTCGCGTGTAAGGATGGCGCGCAAGCGAGGCGCGACAGCCGGGTCACAGGGAATCTCCAGGGAGCGGCAGCGGTCGATGGCCGCGCGCAGGTCACGTAGAAAAGCCACGCAGGATGGGCAAGCCTCGATATGTTCGCGCATCTGTTCGCAGGTAATCGGTTCCAAGCGGCCGTCGAGATACTCGGAGAGATTGGCAAAAAGATCGCGGCATTCTGCCGGGCGTTGCGCGCCGTTGGCTCGGGCGCGTTTGGGCTTGCTTGCGGAGGGTCTGGCTTGTTTGGGTAGCGCGGGAATGGCCTCGAGTAGCTGGCTCATCTCCTTGCGCACGCTCAGACGCGCGCGATGAAGCCGAATCCGCACCGTTCCCTGCTGAAGAGAGAGGACTTTCGCGATCTGCTCGGTGCTCAACTCTTCCATATCGTGGAGCACAAGAACGATGCGCAAGGGCGCCGGGACGCGGAGTATCGCCTGATGCAGCAGATGGTGCTGCTCGGCGGCGAGAAGGTTGCCTTCCGGTCCCACTGCGGCATCCTCAAGCAATCTCCCCAATTCTTCATCGTCCGGCATCAACTCGTCGAGCGACAGGACGTTTGCCGGGGCGTGGGCGGGCTTGCGGCGCATGCGCCAGCAGCGGTTTCTGGTGACCGTGTAAAGCCAGACGGCCATCTGCTGGGGGTTCTGGATCCTGGCAAGGTGTCCGAGGGAACGGGAGAGCACCTCCTGCATGGTGTCTTCCGCATCTTCAGGATGCCCGCAGACCTTCATGCTGAAAGAATAGACCGTATTCTGGAGCAACCCAATTGCCTGTTCGACAGCTTCAGGAGTGTTCCGGCGCAAGAGTTCCGTGGCTTGGATCAGTTCAGGTCGCATCGCATAGAGTCACCGAGAGCTACACCAGTATATTCCGCGGCGTGCACGACCGACAGCAGGTTCTCCCGAAACTCCGCCTGTGTGGCGCGGAGCACATTCAGAAAGAAACTCACTGCACACCACGAGGCAGAGTGCTGCCCGTTTGCAATGCAGTCTCGATCATCTGAAGACATATCTGGGAAACCTTTTTCAGCCATTCTCGCTCCTCGCTGTCATCCGGTTTGGAGTCAGCCGCCAGCCATGCGCGCACCAAAGCCAACGCGAGCCCCATCTCGGCGCCTGGATGGCATTCCTCCAGCCGGAACATCTGGCGGTAGACCTCATCTTTGACTCGCTCACCGCGAATATGCCGAGGGTTGCCCGGTCTGGCAATACCCTTTCGCATCGTCATGGCAGTCTCTCCCCATGAACGAGCCAGGAGTACAGCCCGACTTCGGCTGAACCAAGCTTCTCGAAACCGGAGAGCCGCATCTCTCTAAGGGCGTCTGATGGTGCGATGCGATGCGCCAGAGGCGGACCGTGAACGGGCTCAACATCCGTACGCCAATCGAGGATTGCAATTCGCCCACCCTTCTTGAGAACTCGCCGGGCTTCCAATAACACTGCAACTCGATCCTCGATCTCATGCCATACATTCGCGAGAAAGAAGAGGTCGCAGCTGGAAGCAGGCAGGCCGCTTTGTTCGGCTTCAGCGTGAATCAACTCGATGTTGGCGAATTCGGGCTGGCTCAGCTTCATCTTGAGCAAGGCAAGCATCTCGCTTTGCCCGTCGACCGCGTACACCTTTCCCGCCGCGCCGACTGCGCTCGATAGAGGCAATGTAAAGTATCCCGTGCCCGCGCCCACGTCGGCGATGGCCTCGCCGGTGTGCGCCGCCAGAGCGCCAATTACCTCCGCGGGGGGAAGCCAAACAAGGCGTTCGGGCTTGTCGAGCCGCTCGGCCTGGGATGCTGGGAATCGCCTGTCGTTCATCATGCCCTCAACTCCTGGGACTACAGTTGGCGTCTTTCAAGCCAATGGCGCGCAGCATAAGCATGGCCGGGCACCAGTTAGTGAACGCCGATTGCAGCAGATTGAGTCCCACAAATGCCGTCAGCCACAGCCAATAGAGCGACACAAAATGCGCGAGCAGCAGTGAAATCAGAACCATAACGCCTCCCATCAGACGCACACCGCGTTCAACTGTCATAGGGAATCTCCTTGTTCTAATTCAGGTTGATCTCCAGGCTCAGCCTGGCGCCCAGAGTGAACCATGTAATAGAGAACCGGAATGGTGGGCCACGAGAGAAAAGTCGAAGCCACCGCTCCCGCAATCAGCGATATTGCCAGCCCCTGAAAAATGGGGTCGGAGAGAATCACGCTTGCGCCTACGACAACCGCGGCCGCGGTCAAGAGCATGGGGCGGAACCGAGTTGCGCCCGCATCGATCACTGCCTCGGCCAAAGGCATTCCCTTGCGAATGCGAAGCTCGATGAAGTCGACGAGGATGATCGAGTTGCGCACAATGATGCCGGCGCCGGCAATAAAGCCGATCATCGAGGTTGCCGTAAAGAATGCGCCCAGTATCGCATGAGCCGGCATGATGCCGACCAGGGTCAGCGGAATGGGAGCCATGATGATCAGCGGAACGATGAAGGAGCGGAACCAGCCCACCACAAGCACATAGATGAGTACCAGCACCGCGGCGAACGCCAGGCCCATGTCGCGGAAGACCTCGATCGTAATCTGCCATTCGCCGTCCCACTTCATCGAGTAATGGTCTGTGGACTCCGGCATCGACGCGTTATAGCGGGTCAACGTGTATCCGGCTGGAAGGGTGAGATGGTCGAGGTCCTTGTTCATCTTCAGGATGGCGTAGACCGGGCTTTCCACCGCCCCAGCCACGTCTCCCGTGACATACACCACGCGGCGCAGATTCTTGTGGTAGATGCTGGGCTCGATGGTCTTGTGTTCGACGATGACCAACTCGCGCAGAGAAACCATGCCGCCGTCGGCGCCCGGCAGGCGAATATTCTCCAGGCCTTGCTCGGAGGAACGATCCGCGCGGTCAAGCTCGACAATTGCGGGCACAGGCTCCCGCGATGTCTGATCGTGCATCAGGCCGGCCTGATCTCCCGAGAGAGCCAGCGCCAGGGCATGAGTTACATCGGAGACCGCGATGCCGTGCTCTGCCGCCTTGACTTCATCTACACGCATGATCAGTCTGGGCTCTGGGTCTTCGACATACCAGTCGGTGTCAACCACTCCGGGGGTGTGTTGGAAAATCGACTTGATCTGTTGGGCAACCTGGGTCTGACCGGCAAGGTCTGGACCGTAAACCTCGGCCACCAAGGTTTGCACCACCGGCGGCCCCGGCGGAACCTCGCTGACCTGAATGCGCGCGCCATACGCGTTGCCGATCGCGTCGAGCAACGGACGAAGCCGCTTTGCAATCGCATGGCTCTGCACGCTGCGTTGCTTGGCAGGCAACAGATTGACTTGAATGTCGGCCTGATTAGGCTGGCGGCGCATGTAGTAGTGGCGCACCAGACCGTTGAAGTTATACGGGCCAGACGTTCCCGTGTAAGTCTGGTAGTTCAACACATCCGGCTGCCGCGCGAGTTCTTCACCAAGCGCTTGGGCCACTCGCGCCGTCTGCTCCAGGGGTGTGCCGTCGGGCATGTTGATAACCACCTGCAACTCGCTCTTGTTGTCGAACGGCAACATCTTCACTCGCACCAGTCCCAGGGGCGCCAATGCCACCGAGACCAGAAACAGAACTGCCACTCCAACGAAGAACAGGACGCGATTGCGCGTGGATTGGATCAGAGGCGTCATGATGCGCCGATAGATCCTCGTCCGCCAGTTTTCAGTCTCCGGTTCGAGTATTTTGGCCCCTTCCAGATGCCTGCCAACAAGCCGGAGGGCAGCCCAGGGCGAAACTACAAATGCAACCATCAGCGAGAAGAGCATGGCTGCCGATGCGCCCACGGGAATGGGCCGCATGTACGGTCCCATCAAGCCGCGCACAAAGGCCATGGGCAGTACCGCAGCAATCACGGCAAACGTGGCAAGAATGGTTGGATTGCCAACCTCGGCCACTGCTTCTACTGCAACGACACTCATCGGCCGCCCATGATTCTCCGGCAACCTGAAGTGACGCACCATGTTTTCGACGACGACAATCGCGTCATCGACAAGAATGCCGATCGAGAAGATCAACGCAAACAACGTAACGCGGTTGATGGTGTAGCCCAGAAAGTAAAACACTGACATCGTGAGCGCAAGCGTAACCGGAATGGCCAGCAGCACCACGCCCGATTCACGCCAACCGAGGAAGAGCGCCACAAGCAATGTCACGGACAATGTTGCCAGCAGCAGATGCTCAAGCAACTCATCTGACTTGTCTTTCGCCGTCTCTCCGTAATTCCGCGTGGTGGTCACCGTCACGTCGCGGGGAATCGTGACACCCTGCATCTCATGCACGCGCTTGAGCACTGCATTTGAAATATCCGTGGCATTGGTCCCTTTGCGTTTAGCAACGGTAATCGTCACAGCCGGGTACTGACCTGCCCCCCGCGATGCTGTGGCGCCCGCGTTGGTCGTACCGTAGACAACATAGTCTGAAGGCTCCGCGGCGCCATCGACGATCCTGTCGGCCACGTCGCGCAGATACACCGGATGCCCGCGCACCACGCCCACCACCACCGCTTCCAGATCCTCGCGGCTGTTGAAGAGATTGCCGGCGTCGACGCGGACCTCCTGGTTGTTATCGGAGAATTTCCCAGCCTGTACGCTTGCATTTGCTGCTTGCAGGTGTCCTACAATCGCCAATGGCGATAAGCCGTAGGCACTCAGCTTTTCCGTACTCAGCACAACACGCATCGTGCGTGGAAGGCCGCCGATGATCGTCGTTTCAGATACATCGGAAATCTGCGCAATGTTGTGTCGCATCTCGTCCGCGATGGCGCGCAGTTGATAGCCGTTATAATGGTCGCCCCACAGCGTCATGGCCAGGATCGGCACATCGTCGATGGAGCGGGCTTTGATCAGCGGCTGCGAAACTCCCGGCGGCATGTGATCGAAGTTCGAGTAGAGCTTGCTGTAGACCTTGATCAGCGCGTCCTCTTGCGGCGTGCCGACAAGAAAGCGCACAATCACCAGGCTTTGTCCCGGCGCCGACGTTGAATACACATACTCGACGCCCGAGATCTGATGCACCAGCGTCTCGATCGGCAGTGTGACGCGCTCTTCCACCTCCGCCGGGGATGCACCCGGCATGGCGGTGGTGATGTCCAGCATGGGGACAAGGATCTGCGGCTCCTCCTCGCGCGGAATGATAGCCACCGCAAAAATTCCGATGGCCAGCGATGCGGCAATGAACAACGGCGTCAGCTTGGAGTTGATAAATGTGTGAGCCAGTTTCCCGGCGATTCCAGGTTCTTGCTTCATTGCTGGACCTCAATGCGTTTGCCGCCGAGGTCGCGGTCCGAGGGCGCGTCAACCAGCTTTTCACCCGAAGAGATGCCCGACAGAACCTCTACCAGATTGCCTTGCGCCGCGCCCAGGGTCAGATAGCGAAGCTGCGCGATTCCCTGCCCGTCGAGCACATACGCGCAGGCCAGCGAGCCACGCAAAACAACGGCGGAACGCGGAATGAGGATCGCCTGGCGCGAGCCGTTGGCAAACTCAGCCGTTCCATACATGCCGGCGCGCAACTGAGTTGAAGAAGGCAAGTCGATCTTGACGAGAAAGCTATGACTCGATGGATCGGCGGCGGGCACGATCTCCGCAACGGTCCCCGTCATACTCGTGGAACCGGCCCCATCGATCGCCACCTGCACCTTCATCCCCTGATGTATCGTGCCAATTGCCGACTCATCCACCGTGGCGTCCAGTTGCAACGCTCCAGCTTGATCCACCTGGAGTAATGGCACGCCCGGTGCGGCCATCGTTCCCGGATCGGCCATCCGCGCCGTCACCACGCCTGCAAAGGGCGCAACCAATCGCGTATAACTCATCGTGGTGCGCGCCCCGCTCTCCTGCGCTCGCGCCGCATCGGTCTGCGCGCGCGCTGCCTCCAGGCTCGCTGCTGCTGCTTCCGCTCGTCGCGAGACCTCATCCATCTCCTGCGGGCTTACGCTCTTTTCGGACTCAAGCTGCTTGTACCGGCTCAGCGTGCTCGCCGCCAGCGCGGCGTTCGTCTGCGCCGCGGCTTGCATGTTGAGCGCCGACTTCACGCCCGCCTGCGCCTGCTCCACTTGCGCATGCAATGTCGCATCGTCGAGCACTACCAGGGCCTGCCCAGCCCGGACGCTGTCTCCTTCGCGCACCATCACCTGCTGGATGCGGCCCATCACCTGAGCCGATACCACCGCGGTTTCCCTGGCATGAACGGTGCCGGTGGACCGCAGGCTCACAGGCACCTGTTGCTCCTGGCTTTCAACAACCCGCGCCTGCATGGTTTGTGTGGTCCCTGGAGTTGCGGCAGGTTCACCGCCATGGCAGCCGGCGATCGTCGTCGCGGAGGCGGCAAGCAAACTTACCCATAAGACGTTCTTCATTGCAGTTCCTCCGCGGCATCGGGGGTTAGGGTCCCGGTAGCGTTTAAAAGTTCGCTATAGGCCATGGCATTCCCGTACACGGCATGCCAGTAATTGGATTGGCTCTGCCGTTCGGCGTCCTCAGCCCGCAGCAGATCGGTGATGGTGGCAAGTCCCGCGCCGTAGCGGTTCTTGATGATGCGAAGACTCTCGGCCGATTCGTCCGTCGCGGCCTGTGCCGTCTCCAGTTGCAATGCAGCCGTCCGGCGATGAATGTGCGCCTGGCTCACTTCCAGGCGCACATGCTGCTGCGCGGCAGCCCGTTGCGCGTCGATCTTCTGTTTCGCCGCGGCCGCCCGCGCCAACTGCGCGCGCTTGGCCAAAGGCAGAATGTCCACGCTGATCTGCACGCCGGCCACCCAGTTGTTGCCGCCCGAGCCGCCAAACGATGTGCGGTCCTCTTCCCAGTTTCCGTAAGCACTCACGCGTGGACCGAAGTCAGACCTTGCCGCTCCCACGGCGGATGCCTGCGCCGATTGCGCCTGTCCCAACGCAGTCAGGTCGGGTCTCCGCTTTGCGGCCGTCGCCATCTCCTCTTCAAGCGCGCCCTGCGGAAACGTGCGCGGCTCTATCGGCTTCAACTCGGTTGCTTTCAGGTCGGGCGCGCCCATCGCCTCGCGCAACGCCGCCCATGCCAGTTCAAGGTCGCCCTGGGCCGCAATCAGCTCCTCTTTGCGCGCGGCCACATTCACCCCGGCCGACATGCGGTCCGACTCCACCGCAAGTCCGGCCTTCACGTGCTCGTCCACAGAACTCAGCAATGCCGCCGACGTTTCCTGCTCATGCTGCGCAACGGCAATCTCCCGCTGCGCGTACAGCACCTGCAGGTAGGCCCCGACAACGCGGAACACGATCTGCTGGTCCACCGCCTTGGCGGCGGAGGAGGCGCTCTCCTTGAACAGATCCGCGCGGTGAATCTCCCTCTCCGTCTTGAACGAATCGAATGCCGTCCACGAGCCGGAAAAACGCGTAGAGAAATTCCCTATCGGTTGCGGAAAGTTCAGAGCGTCCAGAGCAAAATCGGCCTGCGTGAACTGCCTCTGCCGCAGCCGCGTTCCAAACGCATAGACCGGATCGTTGCCGCGCGAGATGTCTTCAGTAAAGCCGAGTTGCGGCAGAAGTCCCGTGCGCGCCACGGCGGAGGCCGACTTGGCATCCTGGTTGTCCGCGCTGGCAATCGCTGCCTCAGGGCTTTGCCCCAGGGCCTCATTGATGGCTTGCCGGAGCGTCAGTGGTTCCTGCGAGCCGGCGGCCAATCTCCCCATAAAGACCAGAAGAGAAAGGGTTAGGACTCGATAGATGCGAGAATTCGTTCGGTGCAACGTCGTCGGTTTATGCATTCATAGGAATAAAGTCACGGAACGGGGTATTCGTTACAAGCGAAGTGAAAGGAAACCGGCCGATGGCTGCAAGGCCATGCCGAATCAGCTTCCGAGACATAGCTTCGCGATGTCAGGCTGCATGGCTGAATGCCGATGCTGAACCGGACCTCAGGAGCGTTTCCCGTCATCATCGCGGCAAAATGCCCCGTTATTACCGCGGCTTCCGGTTCGGCTTTTCAATCATCCTGAACGCGATCCAAGGCATTATTCTTGGTACTTTTCTATTCTTGCCCTTGGGTGATGCGGCATGAGGGCCGTTCCTGATTCATCGGTCCGCTGCAAGGAGAGCTGGATGCAAACTCTCTTATAACGGCGGCTTGGGTATGGTTCCGCTGATCAAGCCGAAGGCGCTTGCACTTGGCGGCTCAGGCAAATCGGGGAGGATTCGCATCCCGGCAAATTCCCTAGTTGGCGGAGTCTTTCTGGCGAGTCGCCTTTACAGCGGACAGAATCCCAACACCCAAAAGCACGACTGCTCCCACGAAAATCCATTGCGACGGCATATGCACCAGGTGCGCTGCGTAAACCAGTCCGGCAATCATGATTGCGAACCCGGCCGCGTAAATTCCGAACGACATAAGGTCTCCTTCTTGAGTCAGCCGCGATCCATTGAGTCGCGGCGGTTTGCATCCAGGTACATCAAAGCGACAATCGGTGCGCCCCGCCGTTCACACCAGCCTCGCTCGTCTGGCGGTTCGTGCTGCACTGGGTGGGGGATCGAGGAGTTTGGGCCTGGATGCGTTCTCCTCTGGCAGTTGATCGTGCAGAACCACGGTGAGCAGCGACCTGTTCACCCGGATGCGGCCGTTGTACTCGATGTAACCGAGCTTTCTGAAGCGATTCATGAAGAAGCTGACGCGTGATCGGGTGGTACCGATCATCTCCGCAAGGGTCTCCTGCGTGACCGGTGGAATTAGTGTTTCGGGCTCGCCCGGCTCGCCAAATTCCGCCATCAACAGGAGCGTCCGCGCCAAGCGCCTCTCGCTGGAGTTGAAGAGTTGATCGATCAGATCGGCCTGGGTTCTCATGCCTCGCCGCAGCATGAAGTTCAGAAAAAAGTCGGAGAAGAGATGTTCTTCGTGCAGGACGCGGAGCATCTCCGTTCGATCGATCTTGAGCGCGATGCAGGCAATCAAGGCAGATGCAGACGCCGTTCGCAGCGCGTCCCCAGCGGTGATCGCCTCCTCGCCGGCAAAGTCTCCGGCAGCCAGAAGCGTAACGGTAGCTTCTTTGCCCCGCTTCGACACAACCGTGATCTTTGCCCGGCCAGTCTGGAGGTAAAATACTGATTCGGCGGGGCTTCCTTGAGAAAAGAAAACCTGTTTCGCCTTCAGGCGAACGATCTGCCGTCCTGTCCCTTCGGTGGCAAGATAGTGGACGTTATCAAAGGACTTCTTCGCTGCTCTGTCCATCTGGATGGCCTCCTGCTGCGTTCCATCTACCGGTCGATCGCTCGAATACTGCATCCGCCGGGGGGATCTCGCTGTTGCACTCCAGAACACCCGATCGATCACTCATTAGGGAAGCATGGCACCGCGTCCAGCGATAGTCTGAGCGGTTTGGCTCAATCGATGAAAGCCTTTGTCCGCTCCAGGCCCTGGGGCGTTTTCGGGAAGCGCAGCAGCCCGGACGACCGGCGCCAACGCTTCCAAGCGGGCGCGACGCCAACGCCATGGACGCTGCAAAGGGAGTCGGGCTTCACAGGCTGCGGAAAAACCCGTTCGGGCGGTAGGCCAGGGATTTATCCCTGGCACAACGGCAGCAGAATCAATTCGGGCTTCACAGGCTGCGGAAAAACCCGTTCGGGCGGTAGGCCAGGGATTTATCCCTGGCACAACGGCAGCGGAATCAATTCGGGCTTTAGCCCCTGAGGTATGCTTTTCGCCGCTTTTGACCCAGAACTGGCCTTTTTCCGCAGCCTGTTTAGCCGGAACGCGTCCGGGCAGTAGATGAGAGGAATCGACCGTTTATCTTGAGGTGGCCGCGGGACATTCCCATTTTGCAACCCGTTTACTGTTCAAGCACACCACCAGTGCTAATGACTAGAAAGTAACCTTGCTAACCCCACCGTCACGGGTATACTCCAGCGTGAATGGGGTCTTATGACATGAGATTCACGGTGGATCCGGCCCTGTTCCTTGTTGTTGGCCGCAATGCCGGACCATTTATGCCAGCTGCAAGAAGCGCACAGTCTGAAACGTCAAGATGGAGTTGCCCATGAGAACGATTCAAGTTCAAGTCGCCAGTCCGGAGATTCATAAAGCCACCCGGCCCGGACCTGCCGCCGTCTTGACCGAAAGCACCCGGAAATGGGCGAGCCGTTCTGGGAGCGACCACAACGCAGCAAGCTCAGCAAGAGCAGTCGTCGCCAAGCGGGGTGCCCTGGGACAATTCCGAAGCTGGACACTGGCCCTGGCGGCTTTCCTGCTGACGGCCGCGAGTGCGCATGCGCAAGCGATCTTCTCCACTCCGCAGCCTGTGGGCGCCACGTCCGGTCAGCAAAACGTCACCGTGACGGCCCAGGCCGCGGGCGCCGTTGCCAGTGTGCAGGTGTTGACCGCGGGGGCGGCCAATCTTGACTTCGCTCCCGGCACCGGATTGTCAAACTGCGGGTCGGCCACCCTCGCCGTCGGCGCCACGTGCACAGAATCCGTTACCTTCACTCCCGTTGCTCCTGGCCTTCGCATCGGCGCCGTGGTCCTGCTGGACAGCAACAGCAAAGTTCTGGGTACCGCGTATCTTTCGGGCACGGGATCGGGCGGATTGGGGGTTCTGGTTCCCGGCAACGTCGTCGGAGTCGCCGGCGCCGGCCGCCTCTTCAGCGGGCCGCTGGGGGATGGAGGTCCAGCCACATCGGCGTCAATGAAGGGCCCATCGAGCGTGACTGTCGACGGTTACGGCAATATGTACATCGCCGACAGCGGGCACAGTCGGATTCGCATGGTCACTGCGAAGACCGGCATCATCTCAACCTTCGCCGGCAACGGAAACTACGGTCTTACGGGCGATCAAGGCCCCGCCATCAGCGCGACCCTGAATACACCGTCCGGCGTAGCCCTCGATGGCGCGGGCAATCTCTATATCGCAGACACCGGTAATAACGTGATCCGCAAGGTTACGGCGGCCACTGGCATCATTACCACCGTGGTTGGGAATGGCGCGCCCGGCAGCTCCGCGAATGTCGGGGATGGTGGTCCGGCAATATCGGCCAATCTCAATTCGCCTCAAGGTCTCACTGTCGATGCCAAGGGAAATCTTTTTATCGCCGATACATCGAACCATCGTATTCGCCGCGTCGATGCGGTATCGGGCATCATTACCACGGTTGCGGGAAACGGAACCATCAATCCGGTGACCGGAGCCGGCGGCTACTCCGGGGACGGTGGCCCGGCAACTTCGGCCGAACTCAACTTCCCCTTTACTGTTGCATTTGACCCTGCCGGCAATATGTACATTCCAGATTCCACCAACAACCGAATTCGCATGGTGAGCCCCTCGGGCGCTATCACCACGTTTGCCGGAACCGGGGTATCGGACTATTCGGGCGACGGCGGCGCCGCGAGTTCAGCAACCTTATTCTCGCCCGAGGGCGTCATTGCCGATCCTGCCGGGAATGTCTATATCGCTGACACCCAGAATGCCGCAATTCGAAAAGTGAGCTCGGCGACTGGACTCATCTCGACCCTTGCTGTGAATGACTCCGGAGAGGTCTTCTGGAATGGATCCTTCTACACAATCAGCATCTACGGCCCGATCGGGCTCTTCCTGGATGGCAGCGGCAATCTCTACCTTGTCGATTATTACAATCAAGGTGTCCAGCAGATTCAAAGCAACTTCGTTGCACTGGATTTCACAGCAGTCGCGATCCGCCAGGGGGAAAAATCCGCACCCAAGCTCCAGACGGTCGAAAATGATGGGAACGCTCCATTCGATGTGACCGCAATCAACCTTGGCCTGAATGTCGCACTCGATCCGGCGACGACCACCTGCGTCTTGAGCCCTCCGTTGATGGCCGTGAATCAAGATTGCGAGATCGGTGCGGAGTTTGCGCCATCCACCACCTTGGTGATCAATCCACCTCCCCAGCAAGAAGTGACCGACTATATCGACGTCGGCAAGCTTGGCGACACCGTGAACTCGCCACTGAATATCCAGGTGACTGGGATTGCAACCGTCGTGAATGCGACAACCACCACGTTGCAGTCGAGCCTCAACCCGTCCGGATTTGGACAAAGTGTCAGCTTCACCGCAGCCGTGACCACAGGCGTTGGGACCGGCAATCTCACCGGCACCGTCACCTTCTATGTTGACGGCGTTCAAGTCCCGACCACGCCTGTCTGCCCCAATCCCGTCATCGTGAATCAAGCAGCTGTTGCGGTCTGCGCAACCACCTCGCTTTCGGTGGGAGTGCATAAGATTACCGCCTCCTACAACAACGACTTGACCCACTTCCCCAGCACCTCGCCGACGCTGTCCCAAACCGTGCTCGAAGGGACGACCACCGCTCTTGCTTCCAGCCAGAACCCGTCTTCCGTCGGTCAAAGCGTCACCTTCACTGCAACCGTGGCAGTACCGCCCGGCGGTGGAAACGTCCCCCCGGACGGCACCGTTACCTTCTGGGACGGCTCTTCAACCATCCTCGGCTCCGCGACGATTGGCTCAGGCGGCGTAGCGACTCTTGCCATCTCGACCCTCGCCGACGGCGTGCATGCGATCACTGCGACGTATAACGGGGATTCAAGCAATCAGATTCAGGGCAGCACCTCGGCTGCTGTGAACCAGGATGTACTGGAGCCGGGCTCAGTCGCAGTCACTTCAAGTCCCAACCCCTCGAATTATGGAAACCCGGTCCTCTTTGTCGTGTCGATTGCGTCCACCGGAAGTGTGGCCGCCACCGGGAAGGTCAACATTCTTGATGGGGGCAGTCAGATTGGAACGAGCACCCTGGGGGCCGGGGGGCAAACCACCTTCACGACCTCATCGCTTGCCGTCGGCTCGCATACCGTCACCGTGGCATACGCGGGCGATTTGAATTATGGCCCCGCCACTTCCCTGGCGGACACGCAGGTGGTGAACCAGGCGGTTACGGCAACATCCCTGGTCGCGCTTCCGAACCCGGCGTTTGCCGGCGGGGCGGTGACCATCACTGCCACGGTGAAGGTGACCCAGGGCGCGGGTACGCCAACAGGTACCGTCACATTCACAAGTGGAACGGTCACCCTGGGAAGCGCAGCGCTCGGCGCAGCGGGAACGGCCACCATCGGTCCATCCTTCGCGGTTGGCGCCGACTCCGTTGTTGCAACGTATTCGGGAGATACAAATGACAGCGCCAGCGCGTCTGCTCCGCTTGCGCTGACCGTGCAGATCGCAACCACTTCGACCATTGTCCTGGCCAGTCCAAGTCCCGCCATCGTGGATTCCCCGGTAACCTTTACCGCAAAGGTGATTGGCAACGGCGGCATGCCGTCGGGACCTGTCACCTTCTCCGCCGATGGCGCTTCCATGGGAACCGTGACCCTCGACGCCACGGGAACAGCCACGCTGAGCTATTCCACTCTCGCTGCCGGCACCCACTCGATTGCGGCAAGCTATGCCGGGGACGCGAACGACTCGCCGAGCACATCCGCGGCGATTAGCCTGCTGGTCGGCACCATCCCGACAGGCACTGCTCTGGGAGCCTCCTCTTCCAGCGGCACGCCTTCCCAGGTGTCGCTCGTGGCGACGGTCGTCGGCAGCTCCGGCCCCACGCCCACAGGCACGGTCACGTTCAATAGCGGCACCACCCAAATCGGTGCGGCCACCCTGAATTCGAGCGGCGTTGCGACGCTCAACCCAAATCTGGCTACTGGCGCCTACACCATCGTCGCGGTCTATAGCGGGGATCTGCTGCATACCCCGTCCACATCGCTCCCGGTGTCAGTCTCCGGCACACCGAGCAGCTTCAATATCGTCGTCAATCCGCCCGCAATCACAATGGCTGCATCGCAAAACGCCACCGTCACCGTGACGTTTACCTCCATTGCCGGCTTCACCGACTCCCTGGGGTTGGGCTGCGCGTCGCTTCCCGCGGCGGTGACCTGCCACTTCTCCAGTCCCAGCGTCACCCTCGCGGCGGACGGCATTCAGACCGCCCAGCTTACGATCGACACCAACAACCCCCTGAGCGGCGGCTCGTCGGCCATGAACTCGCATCCAGGGAACCGCGGCGCATATCTGGCAGGCTTGTTCCTGCCCATTAGCGTCTTCTTCGGTTTGATCCTATGGCGATTCCGCAAGCGTCACGGGCCGGTATTCACCGTAATGCTGGTTCTGCTGCTCTCCGGCGCAGCCATGCTGGTGAACGGCTGCTCCGGCTTCAGCCAGGCCAGCGCCTCGCCCGGCACCTACGTGATCCAGGTAACTGCCACCGGCGCCGACAGCGACGTCATCCACTATCAAAATGTGACGCTGAACATCACGCAATAAGTCGAACGAATGTTGCACCTCGCAGGAGAAAGATGAAGAGCGTTCTCGGCTTATGTCATGAGTGGTGGCGCGTCAATCCGGGGTCCCCGGCGACTCG
>PLFY01000020.1 GCA_003138365.1 Acidobacteriaceae bacterium | reverse complement strand
TCGAAGTTGATGAAGATGTTCATGTGGTCCTTGAGCAGCTTGGCGGCCAGGCCGACGGCGTCGGCGGGCAGCACGGCCCCGTTGGTCCACACTTCAAGCGTCAGCTTGTCGTAGTCGGTGATCTGTCCAAGACGAGCGGCTTCCACAACATAATTGACGCGGCGCACCGGCGAGTGAACCGAATCCACGGGAATAAAGCCAAGCCCCAGGTCGGCGTCGAAGTTCTTGTCGGCGGAGATGTAACCGCGCCCACGTTTCAGGCGCATCTCCATATCCAGCTTGCCGCCTTCTGAAAGCGTGGCCAGGTAAATATTCTTGTCCAGAATCTCCACGTCCCCGTCGGCTTCGATCATCCCAGAAGTAACGACGCCGGGCTGGTCGGCCCTCAGATACAGCGCCTTGGGACCCTCGCCCGCGAGCTTGAAAGGAACCTGCTTCAGGTTAAGAATGATGTCGGTCGCATCCTCAACCACGCCGCTGATGGACTGAAACTCGTGCAGCACGCCTTCAATGCGAATCGCGGTGACCGCGGCGCCTTCAATCGAGCTGAGTAGTGTCCGGCGCAATGCGTTGCCGATCGTGGTGCCAAAGCCGCGCTCAAAGGGCTGGGCGCTGAACTTCCCGAATAGGTCGCTGAGCGTCTCGGCATCCACTGCCAGGCGCTTCGGCTTCTGAAATCCTCTCCAAAGCATATCTTTGTCTCGTTTCCCGCGCGGCATGTACGTCGCGAAGCATTCTGCGGCGGCCGCGCAAGTTCTCCTTCGTTTGAATTCAGTGGTCAGTTGCCAGTGAACAGCGATCAGTAAAAGCCCCTGTCGGGAAGAAACTGATCACTGACCACTGTCCACTGTTATTTCGAGTACAGTTCGACGATCAACTGCTCGTTGATGGGCAGCGAAATGTCCTTGCGCTTGGGCAGAGAAAGAACCCGGCCCGTGAGGGTATCGAAGTTCATCTCAAGCCATGCGGGCATGGGGCTTTGCGCGGCGTTTTGCGCACCCTGCTCCACGATCAAAAGCTTCTTGGCGCTCTCGCGGATGGCGATTTCGTCGCCTGCGTTCACCTGGTAGGAAGGAATGTTGACCTTCCGCCCGTTGACGGAAACGTGGCCGTGACGAACCACCTGCCGAGCCTGACGGCGCGAGATGGCAAAGCCCAAACGGAAAGCTACGTTGTCCAGACGCCGTTCGAGTTGTTGAATCAGCAACTCGCCGGTGACGCCTGCGGCGCGGTTGGCTTTTTCGTAGTACTCGCGGAACTGGCNNCGCTTCTCCAGCGGGCAGCGGTCTGAGGTACATTTGGTGCCCTTCAAAAAGAGCTTGGTGCCTTCGCGACGGCAAAGGCGGCAGACTGCTCCGGTATAACGAGCCATTTCTTCTCCTGACTTCGGATGACGGCCGGTTTACGCGCATTGCGCTTCCTCCCGGCCCATTTCAGTTTTCAGTGGTCAGTGATCAGCTCTCAGTTACACCCCGAAGACGGGCTGACAACTGACCACTGATAACTGACAACTAGCTTTTTTTACACTCTCCGCCGCTTCGGCGGACGGCAGCCGTTGTGCGGCACTGGCGTCACGTCGCGGATGGAGCGCACTTCAACCCCGGCCGCAGCCAGGGCGCGAATTGCCGACTCGCGGCCCGAACCCGGACCGGAGACCCGCACTTCCACCGCCCGCAAGCCGTGATCGCGCGCCATGCTGGCGGCGTTCGAGGCAGCCTGCTGCGCCGCGAAGGGCGTGCCCTTGCGCGAACCGCGGAAGCCCAGCGACCCCGAGCTCTTCCAACTGAGCGTGTTGCCCACCTGGTCGGTGATGGTGACAATGGTGTTGTTGAACGTGGCCTGAATGTACGCCACGCCGAACGGAACATTCTTCCGTTCGCGCTTCTTGAACTTCTTGTTCTTGGATGCCTTGCCTGCGGCAGACTTGCCGGCTCCCGCCTTCTCTGGTTTCGCCATTAGGTTTTACCCGTCGCTTTCTTCTTGCCGGCAACTGTGCCCTTGCGCGGGCCCTTGCGAGTGCGGGCGTTGGTGTGGGTGCGCTGACCGTGCACCGGCAGCGACCGCCGATGACGGTTGCCGCGGTAACTCTGGATGTCGATGAGACGCTTGATGTGCATCTGGACGTCCTTGCGCAGGTCGCCCTCAACGTTTCCTTCGTCTTCGATCACCACACGGATGCGATTGACCTCGTCCTCGCCCAGATCCTGGATCTTTTTGAAGGGATCGACATTCGCCTTCTCCAGTATCTTGAGCGCGCGCGGATCGCCGATGCCGAAAATGTATGTGAGCGCGATCCGTGCCTGCTTGTTGCGGGGCAGATCTACGCCAGCAATTCGAGCCATTCGATTTCCTTTGCCGCTTCAGGTTGTGTGCCCCCAGCCTCAGCCGGTTCGCACGGGTTTTGCTTCCGCCTCCTGGGGTTCATCGCAAGCCTTGACTCAGGCTAACTAGCCCCTTGCCGAGTGATCAGTGTTCAGTGGTCAGTGATCAGTTCAAAACGCCCGAGCTAGCCGGGTTTCTACTGATAACTGAAAACTGACTGCTGATCACTGTCGTGGAGTCTTCCGCGTTCTGCCAAGCTACTTGCTAGCCTTGGCGCTGCTTGTGCTTTGCGTTCTCGCAGATCACCCTGACCACCCCTCGGCGGGTGATGACCTTGCACTTCACGCAAATCTTCTTTACCGATGCCCGGACCTTCATTGTTGTTGCCCTTCCTTCATCCTGTTAGCTGCTAGCTTCTAGCTCTTAGCCCGTTCTTCCGCGGCCAGCTTCATCGGCCATTGCAAAGGCCGAGAGCTGGAAGCTAGAGGCTAAAAGCTATTTATAGCGGTAAACGATCCGCCCGCGGTTCAGGTCGTAGGGACTCAGCTCCACGGCCACGCGGTCACCGGGCAGAATGCGAATGAAGTTCTTGCGCATCCTTCCCGAGACATGGGTCAGCACTTCGTGATTGTTCTCCAGCTTGACCTTGAACATGGCGTTGGGCAGCGTCTCGGTGACCACCGCCATCACCTCAATCATGTCTTCTTTCGACAAACCGTATCCCGCTTCCGCCGGCGCCTTCTTATGCAACCAGCCTGTTATGGCATTCTCAGAGTTACTGCTGAAAACGCATTCGCCCGAGCGTGCTAATCGGTCAAAATTCTCGCTCCGGTTGCGGTCACCGCCACCGTGTGCTCAAAATGAGCGCTCATGCTTCCGTCCGCGGCCACCGCCGTCCATCCGTCGCCCAATACCTTGACATCCGCCTTGCCGGCATTCACCATCGGCTCGATGGCGATCACCATCCCCGTGCGCAGCTTCATGCCGCGGCCTCGTTCGCCAAAGTTCGGCACTTGCGGATCTTCGTGCATGTGAACCCCGATGCCGTGGCCCACAAAATCCCGCACCACCGAAAACCCCTCGGCCTCAACTACCCCCTGCACCGCGGCTCCAACATCGCCCAGGGTTGCCCCCGGCCTTACCGCCGCAATGCCCGCCTGCAGAGACGCTTCAGTCACCGCCAGCAGCCGCGCGGCGTCTGGATCGATGGAGCCCACTGGAACCGTGATGGCCGCATCCCCGTAGTAGCCGTCCACCACCACGCCGAAGTCCACCGAAACGATGTCCCCTTCTTTCAGCACCCGCTTGGGCGACGGTATGCCGTGAACCACCTCGCTGTTGACTGAGGTGCACAGCACACAGGGAAACCCGTGATAGCCCTTGAAGGCCGCCTTGACGCCCAACTCGGCCAGCCGCGCTGCCGCAGCATTCTCCAGATCGAGAGTGGTTGCGCCCGGCTTCACCCGGCTGCGCACCAATTCAAGCACCTCGCGAACCACCCGGCCCGCGCGGCGCATCTTCTCAATCTCCTGGGACGACTTCAGTACCACTGCCACTTGCAATCCCACCTTTAGTTGTCAGCGATCGCTGGCTGGCGGTCAGTCGTCAATCTCCGCTCCACGCGGACCAACCACTAACCACTGTCCTCTTCAAACGCAAAAACCCGCCGTCCGGCCGCGCTATTTGCGCAACCGCTCGACAGCGGCAACAATTCCGGTCGCGATTGCCCCAATCGGCCGGTCTCCATCCACTTCCGCAAAACGTCCCAAAGCCCGGTAGTGCTCGACAACCGGCGCGGTCAGCGCTACATACGCGCGCATGCGCTCCTTGAAGACCTCTTCCGTGTCATCGGCTCGCTGGACCAGCGCTGCACCCTCAACATCGCAAAAGCCATCCCGCTTCGGAGGCTTTCCGTTGACGTTGTAGATGGTCTGGCAGACAGGACAGTTCCTGCGCCCCGTGATACGGCGCAGTAATTGATTATAGTCCACATGAATGCTGACGGCAATCACCGGCAGCCCTCCACCCTGAGTCTGCGCCTGCGCGGCCAACCGGCCATCCAGCCATCCAGCCTGCCCCAGCGTCCGCGGAAAACCGTCCAGGATGTAGCCGTTGGCGGTGTCCTTCGCCTGTAGCCGCAACGCGACCATCTCATCCACCAGGGAATCGGGGACCAGCTCCCCACGTCCCATGATTTCCTTGGCCACCCGGCCCAGTTGCGTTCCCTGGGCCACATTGGCGCGCAATAGATCGCCAGTCGAGATCTGCGGAATTCCCCACAGATTCACCAGCTCTTTGGCCTGGGTTCCCTTGCCCACGCCCGGCGCACCCAATAAAAGAATTGGGCCGGGAACGGTCTTTTGACCCGTTTCCCGGCCTTGTTCGACTGCCGTTAAAGATGAGGACATTACCAGGTTTTCCTTCCGCGTATGCGACCGGAGCGAGGGGAAAAGCCGTCATAGTGTCTCATGATCAGCTGCGATTCGATCTGGTTGACGGTGTCCATGGCTACACCCACCACGATAAGCAGCGAGGTGCCGCCAAAGTAGAAGTTGACCCCCATGCCGTGCGTCGTCCAATTCGGCAGGCTCTCAAACACCCGGCCAATCAGCCATAGCTTGTCGAAACGGATGCCCGAAATCATGAATGTGGGCACCAGCGTGATCGCGCACAGATACAGCGCACCCACCAGCGTAAGGCGAGTGAGAATGTCGTTGATGAAGTCCGAGGTACGCTTGCCGGGGCGGATTCCGGGGATGAATGAACCCGACTTGCGGAAGTTATCGGCGATGTCGTCCGGCTTCATGACGATCGAAATATAGAAATAGGCGAAGAAGATGATGCCCAGGATGTCAATGATCTCGTACCACGGGTAGCCCGGCTGGAGCGCCTGAACGATGGGCTGGAGAAAGCGGCTGTTCTGCACGAACTCCGATTGGGCAAACAGCATGGGAGCCGAGAGAATGGAGCTGGCAAAGATCACCGGCATCACGCCGCCGGCGTTCACCTTGAGAGGCAGATGGCTGGATTGTCCGCCCATCATGCGACGGCCGACGATGCGTCTCGCGCTCTGGATGGGAATGCGCCGCTCCGACCGCTCGACAAACACGATGAAAGCCACCACGGCCGCCATGGCCGCCAGAAGAATCAATACCACCAGGAACGTCAGCGATCCCCATGCGTCGGTCTGAATCTTCTGGATCAGTTCGCCCACGCCGCGAGGCAGGCCGGCGACAATTCCTGCAAAAATCAGCAGGCTCATGCCGTTGCCGATCCCTCGATCGGTAATCTGCTCGCCCAGCCACATGATGAAGGCAGTGCCCGTGGTCAGCGTCAGCACCGTCATCAGACTGAAGCCAATGCCAGGATGCAGTACCAGGCCCTGTTTGGTGAGGATGGTTGCGATGCCGATCGACTGCAGAGCTCCCAGCAGGACAGTCATGTAGCGGGTCCACTGCGTGATCTTCCGCCGGCCCAGCTCGCCTTCCTTCTGGATGCGCGCCAACGGCTCATAGACCACAGTGAGAAGCTGAAAGATGATCGAAGCCGTGATATACGGCATGATTCCCAATGCAAATACCGTCATGCGGCGCAGGTTGCCGCCGCCGAACAGATCCATCAACCCCAGGGCCGAGCCGCTCTGCTGGTTGAACATCAGTTCCAACTGGTGACCGTTCACGCCCGGTGTTGGGATATGCGAACCCAGACGGTAGACGGCAAGAATCGCCAGCGTGAACAGTACCCGCCTGCGAAGGTCGGGAATCCGGAAGATATTGAGGAATTTCTCAATCATGTTTGATGATCCGCTTCAAGGCGTTTTCCGCCACTCGGTTCGTTTCGCCTACTCCATCTTAGAGCATTTCTCGATTCTGGATGAGCATACAGGAACCGCGACATGCTGCATATGAGGCCCGTCACACGTGTCCAGCGAGAAGATTCCGGGTGCCCCAGGTCTCTATTTTGCTGCCTTGGAAACCAATTTCCCCTTGGCTGCCACCGGAACTTCGCCACCCACAACCACAGCCTTGCCGCCGGCCTTTTCGATCTTCTCGACGGCCGACTTGGAGAACTTGTGCGCGTGGATGGTAATGGCCGCCGTCAGCTCGCCCGAGCCGAGAATCTTGATCAGCGCCTTCTTGCTCGAGGCCAGGCCCAACTTCTTGTAGTCGTCCAGGCCAATCTCCGTAACCTTGAGGTCGGCAATATGCTCCACAATCCGGTCCAGATTCACAACCGTGTACTCGGTGCGGAAGATGTTCGTGAATCCGCGCTTGGGCAGCCGCCGGTGCAGCGGCATCTGGCCGCCTTCAAAGCCGCGCATCAGGCTCGAACCGGTGCGCGATCCCTGGCCCTTGTGCCCTCGCGTCGAGGTCTTGCCCATGCCGGATCCCATACCCCGGCCCACACGCTTGCGCCCAGTATTGGCCTTCTTGGGCGCGCGCAAATTCGATAGATTCTTTGCCATTGTTTCCTCGCTCTAGCGCCGGAAGGGTTGATCCCTGCCGACTCGCGTTGTTCAGAGAGATCAGGGTTGGTGACGATAGGCCGCCTCTTCTGATCCCTGATCTCTGATCTCTGTTCTCTAGCTTTCCAGAATCCTCACCAAATGTGGAATGGTCTTCACCATGCCGCGAATGGATTCGTTGTCCACGCGCTCGACGATCTGGTTGAGCCGCGTAAAGCCCAATCCCTTCACCACCGCCTTGTGATGGGAGGGCGTGGAGTTCTTGGAGCGGTAGTACTGAATGCGGATCTTCTTGGTCTCAGTCTCAGCCATGGTTTACATCTCCTCCAATGACTTGCCGCGCAAGGCAGCTACTTCTGCCCGGTCGCGCAACTGCACCAGCGCATCGAACGTGGCCTTGACGACGTTGTGCGGGTTCGGGGAGCCAAGGCTCTTGGTCAGCACATTCTGTACGCCGACTGAGGTCATTACCGCGCGAACCGCGCCGCCGGCGATCACGCCCGTGCCTTCGGGAGCTGGCTTCAGCAGCACCTGGCCGGAGCCGAAACGGCCCAGAACCAGATGCGGAATCGTGGTCTCGGTCAGGTTGACCCGGATCAGGTTCTTCTTGGCCGCCTCGATTCCCTTGCGAATCGCCTGG
Source organism: Acidobacteriaceae bacterium (assembly GCA_003138365.1). GTDB lineage: Bacteria > Acidobacteriota > Terriglobia > Terriglobales > Acidobacteriaceae > Telmatobacter. The sequence goes on along the minus strand of PLFY01000020.1, from coordinate 8,594 downwards.
GGAACCTCCTTGGCCTTGCCCGAACCGTGGCCCACCACGCCCGAGGCAGGGTCGCCCACAACCACCAGCGCGGCAAACGACATGTTCTTGCCGCCCTTCACCACCTTGGTCACGCGATTGATGGCCACCACCTGATCTTTCAGGTTGTACTGGTTGGCATCGAGTTTCTTCTTCAAGATCGTCATTGCTCTCTCGTCTCTTCTTCCAGTGGTCAGTGGTCAGTCGTCAGTGATCAGTTCTTGCTATCAGATCAGCGTTTACTGATAACTGACGACTGACCACTGACCACTGTCTTAGAACTCCAGGCCCGCCTCGCGGGCAGCGTCGGCAAGCGCCTTGATCCGCCCGTGATACAGGTAGCCGCCGCGATCGAAGACCACCTTCTTGATACCCTTTTCGACGGCCCTCTCCGCCACAGCCTTGCCGATCTCCTTGGCCGCCGCAACGTTGCCCCCGGTTTTCATCTTGATGGTCGAGGCCGAGACCAGCGTCTGCCCCGTTTGATCGTCGATCACCTGCGCGTAGATGTGGTTCAGCGAGCGGTACACGTTCAGCCGCGGCCGTTCCGTCGTACCCGACAGCTTGCGGCGAATGCGGTCGTGAATGCGCTGCCGGATTGCGTTCCTCTTGGTCTGCGTAATCATGGTCTCTCGTTCCTATTGGCGGAGCCGCCCGGCGACCCCGTTCGGTTGATTTTCAGTGGTCAGTGAACAGTGGTCAGTGGTCAGCACGAAGAAACTGATCACTGATCACTGACAACTGATCCCTGTCCTTACTTCGCCCCCGTCTTGCCGGCCTTCTTCTTCAGCTTCTCGTCCGAGTAGCGCACGCCCTTGTTCTTGTAAGGGTCCGGCTTGCGCAACGAACGCATGTCCGCCGCCACCTGGCCCACCTTCTGCCGGTCGATGCCGGAGACGATCAAGTGAGTCTGCTTGGGGTCGATCGCCACCTCAATGCCTGAAGGCAGCGGAACCTCGATCTGGTGCGAGTAGCCCAGCGTAAACACCACCGTGCCCTTGCCCTTCAACTCGGCGCGGTAACCGATGCCCACAATATCCAGCTCGCGCTTCCAGCCCGTGGTCACGCCATGAACCGCATTGAAGACCAGCGCCCGTGTCAGCCCATGCACCGCGGCGTGCTTGTCCGTGTCGCGAATGACATGCAGTTCCGCGCCGACTGTTTCCAGCGAAATGCCCTCGGCGATCAGCGCCGAAACCTTGCCCTTGGGCCCCTCGACCAGAACAGTATTGCCCTCGACCGTATACTTCACGCCCGCGGGCAGCGGGATCGGCTTCTTTCCAATTCGCGACATCGTTTCAATCCTTCTTTTGGCTTGCGAGTCCCGAAAGGCAGTTGTCAGTGATCAGTTTTCAGTGATCAGTTGACTGCTTCAACGCCCTATCGTTCCACTGCAGCCGGTAAAACAGTCGTCAGTTGTCAGTGAACAGTGGTCAGCTTCTTTTGTTCTCCCGCGCTCGCTCTCCCACGCGGCAACTGAACACTGACCACTGATCACTGACCACTGTCGTTACCACACTTCGCAGAGCAGCTCGCCGCCCACGCCTTCGCGGCGCGCCTGACGGCCGGTCATCACGCCCTTCGGCGTCGTCATGATCGAGATGCCAAGCCCGCCCTGGACGCGCTTGATCTCGTCGCGGCCGATATACACCCGGCAGCCGGGACGCGAGATACGCGCCAGGTCGCGGATAGCAGCTTCGGTGCCGCCGTACTTCAGGTACACGCGCAGCACAGGCTTGCCTTCCTCTTCCTGGGTCTTGTAGTTCGAGATATAACCCTCCTCCTTGAGGATGCGGGCTATCTCGGTCTTCAGCTTCGAAGCCGGTACATCCAGCTTCTGATGACGCGCCCGGATTGCATTCCGGATCCGCGCCAGAAAATCTGCTACTGGGTCGGTCAGACTCATTCCTTCTCCTTCATTCCCCGTTCGCTCCCTGTTCTTGTTGCTCCGTCGCCAGGGAGAACCCGCGGGAATGTCCCTACAGTGTTCAGTGAACAGTGGACAGTGATCAGTAAAGACCGTTTGGTTTTCACCTAAGCGGCCAGTTCAAGCACGAACAAACTGACCACTGTTCACTGACCACTAACCACTGTCTCGCTACCAGCTCGACTTCACGACGCCGGGGATCTCTCCCTTGAGCGCCAGCGCACGGAAACACAAACGGCAGATGCCGAACTTGCGCAAGAATCCGCGCGGCCGCCCGCAAAGCTGGCACCGGTTGTGCTTGCGGCAGCTGAACTTCGGCTTCCGCGCGTCTTTCACCCTTTTTGCAGTGGTTGCCATAAATCCTCAAATCCCCTTTGCGCGACTAGCGCGCACTACGCGCCTTGCCGGAACGGCATCCCGAAGTGCTTCAGCAGCGCCCGCGCCTGGTTGTCGTCCTTCGCCGTCGTCACGATCGTGATGTTCATGCCCTTCAGCTTCTCTACCTTGGAGTAATCGATCTCCGGGAAGAGCAGTTGGTCGCGCAGGCCCAGCGTGTAGTTGCCGCGACCGTCAAAACTTTTTGTGGAGACGCCGCGGAAGTCCCTTACCCGTGGAAGCGCCGTCGAGATCAGCCTGTCCAGGAACTCGTAAGCCTTCTCATTCCGCAAGGTCACCATCGCGCCAATCGACATCCCGGCCCTCACCTTGAAGGCGGCAATCGACTTCTTCGCCTTCGTGGTTACCGGCTTCTGTCCGGCGATCATGGTCAAATCCGCCACCAGCGGATCAAGAAGCTTGGTATTCTGCGTCGCCTCGCCCAGACCCATGTTGATCACAATCTTGTCCAACTCCGGTACCGCCATCGGATTGTCAAGCCCCAGCTCCTTTTGTAGAGCCTGCTTGATCTCCTTGTGATACTTCTCTTTCAGTCTTGCCGCCATTTTGCTTTGCTCTCTTTCTTCCGGCGCCCGGAGTAGGTCGCCGCAGCGAACCGTTTACCGTTGCGGAAGGCGTTCAAATCAGCTACTAGCTTCTAGCTACTAGCCCCTAGCTTCGTCTTTCCAGCTACCAACTCCTCGGCTCAGCACAAAGGAGCTAGAACCTAGGAGCTAAAGGCTAGAAGCTGCTTCTCACTTCTTCGTGGGCAGCGTCTGCCCGCACTTCTTGCAAACCCGTACCTTGCTGTCGCCTTCGACCTTGTAACCCACGCGCGCCGGACCGCAGTTGGGGCAGACGAGCGCAACGTTCGAGACGTTGATCGGCGATTCCTGCTCGGCAATGCCGCCCTTGGTACGCTGACCCTGCTTGCTCGAAACCGTCTTCTTGACCACCCGCACGTGCTCCACGAGCACCGTCCCCTTGTCGGGGAAGACGCGCAGCACGCGGCCCGTCTTGCCGCGGTCAGAACCCGTGAGCACCTTGACCGTATCGTTGCGATGAATATTCAAACTCGGCATCTCTTCTCCAAAACAGCCTCAGTGGTCAGTCTGTCCACTGTTCACTGTCCACTGTTCACTGCTTCTAAACCACTTCCGGGGCCAGCGAAACGATCTTCAAAAACTTCTTCTCGCGCAACTCGCGGGCTACCGGCCCAAAAACACGCGTTCCTACCGGCTCGCGCGCATCGTCGATCACCACGGCCGCGTTTTCATCGAACCTGATGTAGGTGCCGTCGCGCCTGCGGTACTCCTTGCGGGTACGAACAATCACCGCCTTCACCACTTTGCCCTTCTTCACCGTGCCGTCGGGCGAGGCTTCCTTCACTGCGGCGGTCACAATGTCTCCCAGACCCGCCTTCTTGCCCAGTCCGCCGCCCAGCGGCAGAATCACTTGCAGCTTGCGCGCGCCGGAGTTGTCGGCCACCGCGAGCATCGATCTCATTTGCACAGCCATGGGTTCTTCTCCTTAACTCGCTCGCGTTAATTGGCGGGCTTGCTTGCGGTCTTGACGGCCGCGTCTTCAATCTGCCCAAGGGACGAGCGCCGCACAATTTCTTCGAGCGACCACCGCTTCAGCTTGCTCAGCGGCCGTGTCTCGCGAATGCGCACCACGTCCCCCATGCGCGCCGAACTCTGCTCGTCGTGGGCGTAGAACTTCTTGGTGCTGCGCACAATCCGCTTGTACTTCGCGTGCGCCTTGCGCATCTCGACCTCGACCACAATGGTCTTCTGCATCTTGGTCGAAACCACGTTGCCAACCTTCTCGTTACGCCGCGCGCCTGCTGTCGCCGGCGCCTGCACTGCTTCTGTCGTCGCCATCATTTAGCGGGCTCCCTTCTTGCCTTCCGCGGCAGGAGCAGCATCCAATGCTGCGCCGCGGATGCTCAGCTCGCGTTCGCGGGCCACGGTCTTGATCTGTGCGATCTCCTTGCGTAGTTGGCGGAGCTTCTTCACTCCGTCGTTCTGCCCCAGGGAGACCTGAAAGCGAAGCCGGAACAGTTGCTCGGAGGTTGTCTTCTCCTGGTGCACCAATTCTTCGTCGCTCAAACTGCGCATCTTTTCCAGTTCCATCTCTGCTTCTCTCTCCGGCGCCCGCGCCCCCCATAGGGGGTGTGCAGCGCGTCAAACTTGCTTGGCTCAGCCTGCTTGGCGGGTGCCTCAGGTCTCGCGTTTGAGACCTGGGATTCACGCCTACTTGGCTGCAGCCACAATCTTCTCGGCGCCCGGCCGCATCACGAACTTGGTCCTGAGCGGCAGTTTGTTCGATGCCAGGCGCATCGCTTCCTGGGCAATCTCCGGAGCCACCCCTTCCATCTCGAAGAGGATCTTGCCCGGCCGCACCACGGCCACCCAGTGGTCCAGCGCGCCCTTGCCCGAACCCATGCGGACTTCGGCCGGCTTCTTGGTGATCGGCTTGTCCGGGAACAGGCGCAGCCAGATCTTGCCCCCGCGCTTGATGAAACGGGTCATGGCAATACGGCTGGCCTCAATCTGCCGGTCGGTAATGTAACCGCACTCCAGAACCTTCAACCCGTACTCCCCGAATGACAGAGAAGACCCGCGCCACGCCTTGCCGCGCCGTTTGCCCTTCTGCTGCTTGCGGAACTTCACCTTCTTTGGCATCAACATAGCGAAAACCTCGAAACGAGTGGTCAGTGGTCACTGGACAGTGAACAGTTTGCCTCGCCCTCAATGGCATTTCCGCAAACCAACCCTGAACCGGACAACCAACCTTCTCAAAACTTGCGATTCAAACCGCTGTCAACTGAACACTGATCGCTCTTCACTGACCACTGTTCACTGTTCACTGACCACTGTTCACTGTTCACTGACCACTGTTCACTGACCACTGCTCTTAAAACACCGACGTCCCAACCGGCGGCGTCTGACGGCGCTTCTGCTCGTAGATGTCGCCGCGATAGATCCACGTCTTCACCCCGATCACACCGTACGTCGTGTGCGCTTCCGTGAAGCCGTAATCGATATCGGCGCGCAGCGTGTGCAGCGGCAACCGCCCCTGCAAATACCACTCCGAGCGGGCGATTTCATTGCCGTTCAACCGGCCCGAAACACGCACCTTGATTCCCTTGCAGCCGAACCGCAGCGCCGAGTCCACACTCTTTCTCATGGCCCGGCGGAAGCTGACCCGCTTCTCCAGTTGCAGGGCAATGTTCTCCGAGACCAACTGCGCGTCCAACTCCGGCTTGTTCACCTCGATGATGTCGATGAACACGTCGCGGTTGGTGCGCTTGCCGAGCTCCGTCTTGAGCTTCTCGATCTCCGCGCCCTTGCGGCCGATCACGATGCCCGGCCGGGCGGTACGGATCAAGAAGCGCAGCTTGTTGCCCGGCCGCTCGATCTCCACCGAACTGACGCCCGCGGCCTTCAACTTTTCGCGCAGCTCTGCCTTGAGCTTCACGTCCTCGACCAGGAGCTTGTCATAGTCGCGCTCTGAGAACCAGCGCGAACGCCACGGCTTGTTCACTCCCAGCCGGAATCCGTATGGATGGACTTTCTGTCCCATGCTTTTCCTCTCAAAACCCTCTAGGCCTTCTTGCTGGCCTTTTTCTTGGTCGCCACTGCGGCCTTCTTTGCCGGCACTGCAGCCTTCTTGGCCGCCGGCTTCGATTCTTCAACCTTCGCCTTGGTTGCCTTGGACGCCTTCGCAACAGCCTTCGGCTCCTCGACCTTGGTCACCAAACCCGCCTTTGCCCCGCGCTCCGCCACTGAAAGCACAATGTGCGTCAGCCTGCGCTGATAGCGGAACGCCCGCCCCATCGGCGCCGGGCGGATGCGCTTCATGCGCGGTCCGTCGTTGGCCAGGGCCAGCTTGACGTAAAGATTGTCCACGTCCAGATCCAGACCCTGCTCGCCCGCCAGATACTTGGCGTTATCCACCGCCGAGGTCAACAGCTTGTGAATCACCGGGGCGATGCGCTTCTTGGTGAAGGCCGCTGTCGTCAGCGCCTCTTCAACCCCCCGGCCCTTGATCAGGTCGAGCACCAGCCGCGCCTTTTGCGGCGACACGCGCTGAAACCTGGCCTCGGCCCGAAATTCCCTTGTCTCGACTGCCATCGTCTCTTCCTCAATCTCTTCGCTGACCGCTCTCAGTGAACTGTCCACTGATCACTGATCACTGTCCACTGTTCACTGCTTTTCTTACCGCGGCTTGGCGCCCGTCTCGGCCGCCTTGCTGCCCCCGGTGTGCCCCTTGAACGTGCGGGTGGGCGCGAACTCGCCCAGCTTGTGTCCCACCATGTTCTCGGTTACGTACACCGGAACGAACTTCCTGCCGTTGTGCACCGCGATCGTGTGACCCACAAACTCGGGAAAGATCGTCGAGCGGCGCGACCAGGTCTTGACCACCTTCTTGTCGTTGGCCTGGTTCAGCACCTCGATCTTCACGGTCAAGTGTGCGTCCACGAACGGGCCCTTCTTTGTCGAACGTGCCATAAATCTTCCGCTCCTCTACTTCGCCCTGCGGCTGACGATAAAGGCGTCGGTCCGCTTGTTGTTGCGTGTCTTGTAGCCGCGTGTCGGTTGGCCCCAAGGGGTCACCGGGTGACGGCCGCCCGAGGTCTTGCCCTCGCCGCCGCCGTGCGGGTGATCCACGGGATTCATGACGACGCCGCGATTGGCTGGGCGAATGCCCTTCCAGCGATTGCGTCCCGCCTTGCCGATGGACACATTCTCATGGTCCGTATTGCCCACCTGGCCAATGGTCGCCATGCACGCCGCCAGCACCTTGCGGGTCTCGCCCGAGGGCAGCTTGAGCAGCGCGTAATCGCCCTCTTTGGCAACCAACTGTGCCTGCGTTCCCGCCGAACGGGCCATCTGCGCGCCCTTGCCGGGCCGCAGCTCGATGGCATGGACCGTGGTGCCGGAAGGAATGTTCTTCAGCGGCAGCGCATTGCCGACCAGGATGTCCGCTTCGGGACCGGAGCTGACCGTCGCGCCCACCTTGAGGCCAACCGGCTGCAGAATGTAACGCTTCTCGCCGTCCGCGTAATGCACCAAAGCGATCCGCGCAGACCGGTTGGGATCGTACTCGATCGTGGCCACCTTGCCCGGAATCCCATACTTCTCGCGCTTGAAGTCGATCAGGCGCAGCATCTGCTTGTGGCCGCCGCCTTGATGGCGGATGGTCAGGTCGCCGCGATTGCGCCGTCCGCCCGTCCGCTGCTTGACCGCTAGAAGCGGCTTGTGCGGAGTATCCGTCGTCAGGTCGTCGTTCACCAGCGTGGTCTTGAACCGCAGCGTCGGCGTTATCGGTCTGTACGTCTTGATTGGCATAATCTTTGTCCTGGAGTGCCGGCGCCCAACCTCAAGCGCCGCTCTCCCCGTTTCTCCGGAACTCAATTTCCTTCCGAGCTCCGATAATCCTTCTTGATCAGGTCCATCTGATCTCTGTTCCCTGATCCCTGTTCCCTGCTTCTACAGGTTGCTCACGTACTCGGGCAGCTTCTCGCCGGCCTTCAGCCGGACGTAAGCCTTTTTCCAGTCCGGACGGAAGCCCGCGAACTTCCCGCGGCGGCGTTCCTTGCCCGGCATGTTCGAGGTGCGAACCGTGGAGACCTTCACCTTGAAAAGGTTCTCGACGGCCTGCTTGACCTCAGTCTTGGTAGCCTCGGGAGCGACGTCAAACACCAGCGTCCCCTCGGTCTCCTTCACGCTCAACCCCTTTTCAGTAATCAGCGGGCGGCGAATCACGGTATAAAGTGTGGGCATTACGCTGCCTCCGTCGCTGCGGCGAGCTTGCGCTTCGACGCGTTCTTCTCAAGCATCTCAGTCAACTGCTCGATGGCGGCCGTCGAGAAGATGGCCCGCTCATAGCGCAGCAGATCGTAGGGATGCACTTCGTTGTTAAGCACCAGTTCCACGCCCTGGAGGTTGCGCGCGCCCAGCAGCAGATTCTTGCTGAGCGTCTTGCCGTTCTCCACAATCAGTGCCGTACGGGTCACATCAAGCTTGTCGAGCGCGGCGCGATAGGCCTTCGTCTTGGGCTCTTTTAACTCCAGCGTGTCGACAACCGTCAGCTTGCCGTCCGCCAGCTTCGAAGCCAGTGCCGAACGCAATGCGCCCAGCAGCTTCTTGCGCGGGAAGGCGTAGTCATAGCTGCGCGGGTTGGGTCCATGCACCGTGTAGCCATGACGCCAAAGTGGCGAACGCACCGAACCGATACGCGCACGGCCTGTGCCCTTCTGCTTCCA
>PLFY01000060.1 GCA_003138365.1 Acidobacteriaceae bacterium | reverse complement strand
GAGATTAGGTGATCGCCGGCAATAATATCTAGCAAAAAAGCCATGCCGTGGAGGCATGGCTTTTTTGTGCTTGGTGCGCCGCTGCGCCAGCAACTGTTCATCTTCAGACACTTATGGGCATGGCTGAACCATCCTCTGCAAGGACCGCCAGCCGCAAAGCAACTCTGCGAACATGCGAAAGGACAGATATTCTTCGAAACATTCTGAAAGCCGACTTCATATTTCTTCCCGTTCGTGGAGACGATTGAGGGCGCCATCAAGGCAAAGGCGAGCGGTTCCAATACGGCTAAAGTATGCATCGACGGACCCCAGAGAACTGCCTTTACGCCCAATAGCTGCGGTCCAGGGTGCGATACTGGATGGCCTCGGCCAGGTGAGACACGGCAAGGTTCTCAGCTCCCTCCAGATCCGCAATCGTCCGCGCCACTTTCAGAATGCGGTCGTGGGCGCGCGCCGTCAGGCCTTGCTGCTGCATGGCGCGCTCCAGCAACCGCTCGGCATCGGCGCCCAGCTCGCAGTGCGCGCGAACCTGACGGGTCGTCATCTGCGCGTTGGCGTAGATTTTTTCGCCAGCTTTTTGGAAACGCGCGCGCTGCCGCTCCCGCGCGGCCATCACACGCGCGCGAATTTCGGCCGAGCCTTCGGCAGCAGCGCCGCCCCTCAGCTCCTTATACTGCACCGCCGGAACCTCAATATGAATGTCGATCCGGTCCAGCAACGGCCCTGAGATCTTGGCCACATACCGTTGGATCATCGGTGGCGTACACATGCATTCCCGCGACTTGTCGTTAAAAAATCCGCAGGGACACGGATTCATAGCAGCAGCAAGCATGAAACGGGCGGGAAAACTGAGCGACATTGACGCGCGCGCGATGGTGACCGTGTGGTCTTCGAGCGGCTGGCGCAGCACCTCGAGCACATTGCGCGGAAACTCCGGCAGCTCGTCGAGAAATAGCAACCCGTTGTGGGCCAGCGAAACTTCCCCTGGTCGAGGCATGATGCCACCGCCGATCAACCCTGCGTCGGAGATGGTGTGGTGCGGCGCGCGGAAAGGCCGCTGCGTCACCAGTCCCGCCGCTGCATCCAGCACGCCGGCCACGGAGTGAATCTTCGTTGTCTCCAGCGCCTCCTCGAACGTGAGTGGCGCCAGGATCGATGGCAGCCGCTTGGCAAGCATGGTTTTACCCGAGCCTGGCGGTCCGATCATCAATATGTTGTGGCTGCCTGCCGCGGCCACTTCCAGCGCGCGCTTGGCCGTTTGCTGCCCGCGCACATCCTTGAAGTCCACGTTGAAGTGTTGCAGCTCGCCCAGCAGCGCCTCAGTAGACACACGGTAGGGCTCGCGTTGAATCACGCCCACGACCACGCTGTTCAGCAGTTCCAGTACATCCAGCAGCGACGATACCGGGTAGACGTTGACGCCCTCGACCACAGCGGCCTCGGCAGCATTGGCCGTAGGCAAGATCAAGTTGGGAATCCCTTTTTCGCGCGCAAGAATGGCCACCGGCAACATGCCCGGCACGGAACGCACACCACCGTCCAGCCCAAGTTCGCCCACCAGCAGAAATTGGCTCAGGTCAGTATTTCGCAGCGCCCCATACGCGCCCAGAATGCCCACTGCAATGGGCAGGTCAAAGCCTGCGCCTTCCTTCTTAATGTCTGCCGGTGCAAGGTTGATGGTGATAAAGGTCGGCGGAATCCCGTAGCCGGAGTTCTTGATTGCCGCGCGCACCCGGTCGCGGCTCTCGCGCACGGCCGCATCAGGCAGTCCCACGGTATGGAAGACTTCCTTCTCCACAACCGCGCCGCTATAGTCCACCTCCACGTCGATGAGGTTCGCATCGATGCCGTAGACTGCCGCGCTGAGGACTTTAAATAGCATGATTGAAATCAGCAGCGAGTGTAGCAGACCACAGGCAGCACAGCTTGTGTCGCGCGTCATGCATTCTTCGCGCAAAAATGAGAATTGCCGTGCATCCACTTGAGCGACCGCTATCTCTCGCCGGACGGGTCGCAGAACGGCATTTATCGTGAAAGGCTCCAGCTGGACCAACAGGAAGATCAAATAGGCAGGAAGATCAAATTGGCGGCGCCCTAGCTTTCAAGGGCAGTGCTCGTGACCTACCCCAGCAATCTCTGCCAATAAGAACTCGAGCTCTGTTTCTAGCCAACGACTCCAAGGTGCGGATCGGCATTAACAGCAGCCGGGTAGCTCACCTTGCTCATGAACTGCCGGAAGTGTGGATCATTACGCAGGCTCTCCAGGATCGGGTCGGATCGGAATCCGAGACTCCAGAACGGCCCTCCGCGATAAGACTGCTCCAGCCAATGCACAGCCTTCTGATTCTCCTTCAGGCCGATCAGAATGAGCGCGACCGAGTAGGGTTCATCGTCGAGCCTGCGCTTTGTTGGCTTCGTCATGGAATTGAGGAGTTGGATCGCCCTTTCGCTTTGACCGTTCACGGCGAAGACGTATCCGAGCGCCCCTCGCGAAGAATGCTTCACCATCAACCGGCTGGGCGTGCCGCCGTCGCTCGCGCGCTGCCTGCCCACGACCAACATCATCGAGAGTCCACATGCCGGAAGCACGGCATTCGATTGGAGGTCGTCAAACATACAGGGGCCAAACGCGGATTCGTGCTGCTGCCGCGCCGCTGGGTAATGGAGCGCAGCTTCGCCTGGGCAGCTCGCTTCCGCAGCCTGGCCAGAGACTACGAACGCCTCTTCGCACACTGGCCGGCTACCACTATTTCGCCTTCGCATGGCTCATGCTCGCCCAACTCTTCAAGCTACTCAACCGAAGTTCATAACAGGCTCTAGGACGGCGGCATATCGCTCGACTTTACCCTCAAAATGCCTCGTTGTTCTAGCAATTTGCGCCAACGGGCGTACTATTACAGAAAATCTGCTTTCAAAATGGAGATTCCAGCTTGAACCAATGCAAATAGGGTGATTTATCTTAGGTTTTGCCCAGAAAGGAACGCCATGAAGACAAGCAGCATCGCGATCGTCGGCATGGCGGGCCGTTTCCCCGGAGCCCGGAACACCTCCGAGTTCTGGAGTAACCTGCACGATGGCGTCGAGTCCATCCGCGACCTCACCGAAGCTGAGCTGCTCGCCGCCGGCGCCTCGTCGGGAGACCTCGCCAATCCCGACTATGTGCGCCGTGCTCCCGTCCTCGACGGCGTGCCGCTCTTCGATGCCTCATTCTTCGGCTTCAGCCCGCGCGACGCCTCCATCATGGATCCGCAGCACCGGCACTTCCTCGAGTGCGCGTGGGAGGCTCTCGAAGACGCGGCTCATCCGCCGCAGAGATTTTCCGGCTCCATCGGCGTCTTTGCCGGATCGGGCATGAACACCTACCTGATCCACAACCTGCTCGCCAATCGCCGCCTGCTTGAAACCGCCGGCCTCTTCCAGCTCAAGCAAACCGGCAACGACAAAGATGTGCTGGCCACGCGCGTCTCCTATCAGCTCGATCTGCGCGGCCCCAGCATCAACGTCCAAACCGCCTGCTCCACCTCGCTCGTAGCCGTCCATCTCGCCTGCCAAAGCCTGCTCAACTTCGAGTGCGACATGGCGCTGGCCGGCGGCGTCACCATTGAAATCCCCCACGGCCTCGGCTACATCTACCGTGAAGGCGAAATTCTCTCCTGCGACGGCCACTGCCGTTCCTTCGATGCCTCCTCCAGCGGCACTGTCTTCGCCAGCGGCCTCGGCATCGTCGTGCTGCGACGGCTTGAAGACGCACTCGCCGACCGCGACAACATCCGCGCTGTGATTCTCGGCTCGGCCATCAACAACGACGGCGCGCGCAAGGTGGGTTATCTCGCGCCCAGCGTCGAAGGCCAGGCCGAAGTCATCGCTGAGGCTCTCGACTTCGCCGGAGTCTCCGCCGCCGACATCGGCTACGTTGAAGCCCACGGCACAGGAACCGCCGTCGGCGATCCCATCGAAGTCCGCGCTCTCACAAAAGCCTTCCTAAACTCCGCCGCAAGTGGCGCCGCACGCACCGGAATCGGCTCGCTCAAGTCCAACGTCGGCCACCTCGACGCCGCCGCCGGCGTTTCCGGCCTCATCAAGACCGTCCTCTCGCTCCAGCACGCGCAAATCCCGCCCAGTCTGCATTTCCACAAGATCAATCCCCACATCGAGCTGGCCGGCAGCCCGTTCTACGTCAACGACAAGCTCTCCGACTGGCCTTCCGGCAGCGCGCCCCGCCGCGCCGGAGTTTCATCACTCGGCATCGGCGGCACCAATGCGCACGTCGTCCTCGAAGAAGCGCCGCGCCCTTCGCTCACGCGCCAGGCGAAGCCTTACCAAATCCTCGCCGTATCCGGAAAGACCGAAGCCGCCGCCGATCAGGCCTTCTCCAATCTCGCCGCGCATCTCCACGCCCACTCCGAGCTGAACCTCGCCGACGTTGCCTTCACCTGCCAGCTCGGCCGCCAGGCCTTCCCCCACCGCCGCGCGCTGGCCGTCGAAGACACGCCCGCATCGATCGCCGCACTCGCGAGCCTCGACCATAAAAAACTTGCGTCAGGCACAGCCTCCCGCACCGCGCTCGGTGTCGTCTTCCTGTTTTCGGGCCAAGGCTCGCAGTACGTCAACATGGGCCGCGAGCTCTACCACCGCGAGCCCGTCTTTCGTGAAGCCCTCGATCTCTGCGCCAAGCATCTGCGCCAGCCTCTTGGCATCGACCTGATTCAGGCAATGTATCCGCCCGAAGCAGAAAAAGAAGCCGCGACGGAGCGCCTCAACCAGACCTGGCTCACCCAGCCCACGCTCTTCGCCATCGAGTACGCCCTTGCGCGCTGGTGGATCTCGCTCGGCGTCGAGCCCGCCGCCATGGTGGGCCACAGCATCGGCGAATATGTAGCCGCCTGCCTCGCCGGTGTCTTCACGCTTGAAGATGCGCTGGCCATCGTCGCCGCACGCGGCCGCCTCATCTACGATCTTCCCGCGGGCTCCATGCTCGCCGTGCCGCTGGCCGCCTCTGAAATCTCCCTCACCGGCTCGCTCTCGCTGGCCACCGTCAACAACCCGCGCATGTGCGTCGTCTCCGGCCCCACGCCGGAAATTGCCGCCCTCGAAGAGTCTCTCTCCGCGCAATCCATCGCCTGCCGGCGCCTCTTCACCTCGCACGCCTTCCACTCCGCCATGATGGAGCCCATCCTCTGCGCATTCGAAGAGCGGCTCCGCACCTTCGCCTTCCACCCGCCGCGCATTCCCTATCTCTCCAATGTCACGGGCACGTGGATTAAAACCGAAGAAGCCATCGACCCCGCGTACTGGGCGCGCCACATCCGCGCCACGGTTCGCTTCTCCGCCAATCTCGACGAGCTCTTCCGCAAGCCGGATCAGGTTCTCATTGAAGCAGGCCCCAGCAACGTGCTCACCTCGCTGGCTCGCCAGCAGGGCGGCGCAACGGCCCGGGCCTTTCAATCTCTTCCCCATCCGCGCGAGACCGTTCCAGCTCTGCGCAACGCGCTGCAGACCCTCGGCCAGTTGTGGGCGTTGGGCGTCGATATCGATTGGGCCAAGTTGCACGCGCCAGATTCCGCGCAACGCATTCCTCTGCCCACCTACCCATTCGAGCGCCAGAAGTTCTGGATCGAGCCGGACAAGGTTAATCCGGTCGCCTTGCCTGTGCCTCAAGCCGAAGACAGTGAGGGCATGAACTTCTATCGGCGCATCTGGAAGCCCGCTCCGCTTCCCGCCGTCAACTCGGTCGAGCCAGGCATCTGGCTCGTTTTTCGCGATGCGCTGGGCCTCGCCGACACAGTTGCCTCACAGCTCAAAGCTGCAAGACACGACGTCATTTTTGTCGACGCTGGCTCGTCCTATCAGCAATCCAAAAACGGAAGCTACACCCTCCGCCCCGCCGTCCGCGCAGATTACGATGCCCTGATTGCCGATCTCCTCAAAGCCGGCCGCACGCCGCGCAAAATCCTTCACCTCTGGTCGGTCACGCCCGATGCCGCTGAGCCGGCCTTGGACGATACCGTCGATCGCAGCTTCTATAGTCCACTCTTTCTCGCCCAGGCCCTGGCCGCGCAGGATATCTCCTGCATTGACATCGCTCTTGTCTCCAACCGCATGCAACAGGTGGCTGACGAGGCCGTCCGCCATCCGGCCCGTGCCGTGCTTCTCGGCCCGGCGCGCGTCATCCACAAAGAACTCCCCGGCTTTGCCTGCATCGCCCTCGATCTCGATATCGACGTGGACCTCGAAGCCGGCAAGCTGAAAGACTGCGCTGCCCAACTCGTCGCCGAGATGGCCGCCCTCCATGAAACGGCCACGCTCGCTTATCGCCACGGCGAGCGCTTCACTGAATCCCTCGATCGTTTCAACCTGGCCGCCGCGTCTGAACGCCCGCGCCTGGAGCGCGGCGGCGTTTATCTCATCACTGGCGGCCTCGGCAGCCTCGGTCTCGTCGTCGCCGAGCAACTGGCACGCGACTTCAAGGCCCGCCTGGTTCTCGTGGGCCGGTCCGCGCCGCCTCCCGAATCCCAATGGGAATCCGCGATTCACGACGCCGAACGCGCCGAACCCGAGAAGGAAAAAATCCGCAAGCTCATCGAAATCCGTTCCCTCGCCGGCAGCCTTGTGGTCGCGCAGGCCGACGTGACAAACCTCGAGCAGATGCGCAAGGCCGTTGCCCAGGCGCAAAAACAATTCGGCAAGATCGATGGCGTCTTTCACGCCGCCGGCGTTCTCGACGACGGCCCGCTCATGCTCAAGACCGCCGAGAGCACGGCCCATGTTCTCGATCCCAAAGTGCGCGGAACGCTGGTCCTCGAAAAGGCCCTGCGCAATATTCCGCTCAAGTGCTTCGTCCTCTTCTCTTCCATCAGTTCCATCCTTCCGCCTGCGGGCCAGGTGGACTACGCCGCCGCCAACGCCTTTCTCGACGCCTTTGCGCTCAGCCGCAAGGGTCCCATCACCGTGGTCAACTGGGGCTCGTGGCGCGAGGTGGGCATGGCGGCACGCGCCATCTCTCCGCATCCCTGGCTCGAGGAGAAGCTGCTCGACACGTCCAATGAGATCGTCTACGGAGGCCAATTCTCTCAGCAACGGCGCTGGGTGCTTTCCGAGCACAAGTTCAAGAACGGCGGCGCCCTCATTCCCGGCACCGGCCACCTGGAAATGGTTGCCGGAGCCTTCGCGCACGGCTCCCTTCAGGGCGCAGTCGAGTTCCAGGATGTCTTCTTCCTCGCGCCGATTATGTTTTCGAGTACCGAATCGAAAGAGGTGCGAGTCCAGCTCCAGCGCGAGCGCGATGAAGGTGCCGTGAAAGGCTCATTCCGCTTCTCGGTCTTCTCGCACGGCAGCGAGTGGGTCGAGCACTCCACGGGGACCATTGCGCCGTGCCACGAGCGCCCTGCAGCCACGGTCGATCGCGCCGCCATTGCCGCGCGTTGCCGCGATCGGGAGATTGTCTTTGACGCCAACCACCGCACTCGGCAGGAGCGCCAATTCGATTTCGGGCCTCGCTGGCAATCGCTGCGCCGCCTGCACGTGGGCAAAGGCGAGGCCCTGGCCGAGATTGAATTGGAAGATCGCTTCTCCGCCGATGTCCTCACCCTCCGCCAGCATCCCGCGCTGCTCGATATGGCTACCGGGGCCGCGCTTTATCTCACCCAGGATTACGACCGCGCTGAAGATCTCTTCCTGCCCATCTCTTATCGGAAGATCCGTGTCTACCACCAGTTTCCTGCTCGTCTCTTCAGCCACATCCGCACCCGCCAGGAGAACCGCGGCGAGGTAGAAACCTTCGATATCACCATCTTTGACGAGCAAGGCCAGGTGCTGGCTGAGATCGATGGCTTTGCCATGCGCCGCATCGCCGATCCGGAAAAGATCATGGAAGGCGATGGCATCCTGGCCGAGCAAATCAGCCCGGAAGAGTTGATCGATATCGCCGTCCGCCCCGGCATTCCCCCGCGGGAAGGCGCGCGAGCTCTTGCGCGCATTCTGCTCAGCGCCACTCCCACGGCAGTTGTCGCCGTTCCCGAGCCCCTCGAGCTGACGGATCTTAACGAGACGGATCGCACCATGCCTGCTTCAGTGCCGCAGGCAGCCGCCGCAGCCGGCACGGCGCCGCGCGCCGATAGCATTGAGGCAACGCTGGCCGCCTGGTGGCAGGAACTGCTTGGCGTGGAACGGGTCGGCCTCGACGACAACTTCTTCGAACTCGGCGGCCACTCCCTTATCGGCGTGCGCCTCTTCGCCAAAATCAAGAAGACCTACCGCGTCGATCTTGAGCTTGGGGTCCTCTTTGAAGACCGCACCGTGCGCCGGCTCAGCGCCCTCATCGCCAAGGCGCAGCAGCCGCCCACCGCGGCGCAAAAAAGCAGCTCAACACTGGCCCCCATTCGTGTGAACCTTTCTCTGCAAGACCTGTTTATCGCGCCGACCGTTGAAGGCCAGGCAAGGCTCATCGGCGAAGCCGCAGGGCAACATCTACATCGCCTGATTGTTCCAGTTCAGGATGGTGACGCTTCAAGGCCGCCGATTTTCATGATCCATGCCTATCATCTTTACCCGGTGCTGCCGCAACGGCTGGGCGGCGATCAGGCATTTTATGGAGTGCAGGAATATTCCCCAGGGGAATGGGTGGGGGACTGGTCGCTGGAAGCCATGATGTCGCGCTACGTGCAGGCAATTCGCCTGGTGCAACCCCATGGGCCGTATTTTATCGGCGGATTCTGCTCGTCGGCGATTCCGGCCTTTGAAGTCGCCAGACAACTTGAGGAGGCGAACGAGACCGTCGGCCGGCTGATCCTCATTGATTCCCTGGGCAGACTCCAGGGAGCGGATTTCTTTCAGAGCGGGCCGGGCGGTAATCGATTGAGACAGTGGTTCCAGATCAAGGGAGAAAAGCTGCCGGCGGACGCGGAGTTGATGATCTACCTGAAAAGCTGGGCGGCTGAAAAGTTGCAGCACCTTTCGGCGAGAATGCAGCGATGGTGGTGTAGCCGATTGGTGAGGCTGTGCATGCGCTGGGGGCTGCAGATCCCAGCTTTTCTGCGTCTAAAACTGGTGGAAGGTATTCGCATTGTCACTTTGGAAGCCACACGCAACTACACTCTGAAACAGTTCCACGGGAAGATGGACGTCTTCTTATCCGATGATTTTCAATTGCGAGGCGACGGGAGCGACTTATCTCTATGGACTCAGCATACGTCAGGAGAAGTGAGGGTCACGCGGCTGCACGGGGATCATATCGCCGCGTTCAGGCCGCCTCATGTTGATGAGTTTGCCCGGGAGCTGCGCAGAACTCTGGATGCGGCCATCGAGGAATGCCGCAATGAAGACAACATGAGGTTGGAACCTCAAGATCGAGCATAAGTCGTTGCGCATAAATAACAGCTTCACCTGATCGTGTCAGGGCACGACTTCAGTCGTGCTGATGATGCAGCGCTATGTGGCTAAAATCTCCGGGCCTCTGCTGGATCGCATCGGCATTCATATCGAGATTCCCGCTGTGCAATATAAGGAGCTTCGCGGCGGTGCGGCTGCGGAAGGCTCTGCGGAGATTCGGGGCAGAGTGATGGCCGCGCAACAGCGACAGCGGGTGCGTTTCAGGAAGACCGGCGAAAAAATCTATGCCAATGCGCAGATGACCACGCGGCAAATTCGCACCCACTGCGAACTCTGCGCCGATGCCGAGCGTCTGCTGGAGCGGGCCATGCAGCAACAGGGCCTGACCGCGAGGGCTCACGACCGCATTCTCAAGGTCGCGCGGAAGATTGCGGATTTGGAGGGCGCTGAACATCTAACCGTGGCCCACCTTGCCGAGGCCATCCAATACCGCACCCTGGACCGCAGTCATTGGCCATAGAAGCAGAGGACAGAGATCAGGGATCAGGGCCGTCTAAGATCCTTGAGCGCGGTCAAATCTTATCAAAGTTGGTTCCAACCACTTTTCCGTGAAGAGACTGCGGAAAGAATGAACTATTCGTGCGCCCAGTGCAGATGTTTCGGTGAGCACCGCTGGGTCTGAAATCTGATCTCTGCCCGCTGATCCCTGATCCCTGATCTCTGATCCCTGCTCTCTGAGTTACTTCCGGTTCTAAGGATTCTCTAACCTTTTGCCGATAACCGCTTTGGCTGCATGAGAAACCCCTCAGACATGCCGCTCAGCTGAACGGAGCCTCAAGATGCACGAGATGATTCTGAGTCCCGGCAGGGACACGCTGTTGGTTGGAATCCTATTTGCTTTCCTGCTGCTCCTCAATGTTTTCAGGTTGGATGGGGCACTGGCGACTCCCAAAGAAGCGATGAATCGGCGACGGCGCGTGTGCGGGATGAATGAAGCTGGAGAGTCCATTTTGCGCGATCCGGACGGTAGGGTGGTGAAGGCGCGGCATCCTCGCAGGGTTCGGCAAGGATCTCAGTGCATCCAAGTTGCGGATTCCGGCCCGGCGGCCAAGCTGGCGGGGCAGAAGTAACCAAATGGGTTCCCGCCCGCCAGCCATGAGAGTTTGGCGGACTGAATCTGCTTCGCGGGGCGCGCCAATTGCCCTTGAGAATAGGCTCTCATCTTATTGATCTAAAAGGTATTACTTGCTCGGAATGGAGAGCCGGCCCAGGGGCGCAGAGGGTGGGAAAAAGCCTTAAAAAACAGTTGACCGGAAGCCAATCTGGGTATACATTCATGAGTGCCATCCATAAAGGGCAGGTTGAACTGTGCGATTTCTCGCGCCCCATCTGTCATTTCCCGCATCATACTGAGCTGAGGCTCATCCGTTGATGCCCCGGTGTGTTTTGGAGTTTGCCGGAAATGGGAATGCGGGCGCATGGATTCCCAAGGCGGCGATGTGTCTTTCTAATACGGCATAAAGCTGTTCGATGGCGTGCGATTGTGTGTCAATATTTTGAACTTGATGCACAGTTCGAGCGTCTAAGGTTTGGGAACTGAATTTTTGGGGCAGCCATGGATCGCGCTGGCGCCCCTGCTGCACCGGCGGCGCCAGATGGTGCCGATCGGGCAGGCAACTCAAGAAGGAGAGACTGTAATGCGTTCCGATTTAGTATTTGGGGCACTTTCTCATGTGTCCAATCGCTACCAGCTCTGTCAACTGGCTAGCAAGGCAACCCGCAAGCTGCACAAGCCGAATACACGGCTGCAGGACACCACCAATGAGGTCTTGGACCGCTTTCACACAGCAAATCCTGGGACGCTGGCGCCTATAGGGGAGCCTGCGGCCCAACTGGCCCACGCAGTCGAACGGCGCCGCGCGGCCTGACGCACGCTCCAAAAAGGGTATAGTTGAATCAGGCATCGGTTTCAAGGCGGCTTCCTGTCAAAGGAAGCTGCTCTCCTTCGGCGCTTCGATCTTCCCTTTGAATTCGGGAGAAGCTTCAACCGCGGCCCGCGCTCACAGCTTCTTCAACTCCCTTCCGGTTTTCCCCTGGAGCCATTCCCCTTCGCGAATCCCTTCACACACATCCCTCCATATTGCAGGTAAACATGACCATCGCTGAACTAAAAGAGAAGAACATCACCGAACTGAGCCGTATAGCGCGCACCCTGGAGATCCCAGGGGCCAGCGGCCTTCGCAAACAGGATCTGATCTTCAAGATTCTTCAGGCACAAAGCGAAAAGGAAGGGCATATCTTTGCCGAGGGCGTCCTCGAGATTCTGCCCGACGGCTACGGCTTCCTGCGCTCTCCGGACTACAACTACCTGCCCGGCCCGGACGACATTTACGTTTCACCGTCGCAGATCCGCAAGTTCGATCTGAAGACCGGCGACTCGATCAGCGGCAATGTGCGCCCGCCGCACGAGGGCGAAAAGTATTTTGCCCTGGTCAAGATCGAGGCCATCAACTTCGAGTCGCCCGAGGAGACGCGCAACAAGATTCTCTTCGACAACCTCACGCCTCTCTATCCCCAGGAACGCATCAAGATGGAGACGGTCCGCGAGGGCATCAGCGGCCGCGTCATGGACCTGCTGACCCCGGTGGGCAAGGGGCAGCGCGGTTTGATCGTGGCGCCTCCGCGCACCGGCAAGACCATGCTGTTGCAGTCGATTGCGAACTCGGTATCGACCAACCACCCCGAAGTCGTGCTGATCGTTCTCCTCATCGACGAGCGTCCTGAGGAAGTCACGGATATGCAGCGGTCGGTGAAGGGCGAAGTCATCAGTTCGACCTTCGACGAGCCGGCTGCCCGCCACGTTCAAGTGGCCGAGATGGTCATCGAGAAGGCCAAGCGCCTGGTCGAGCACAAGCGCGACGTGGTCATTCTGCTCGACTCCATCACTCGTCTCGCGCGCGCCTACAACACCATCGTGCCTCCTTCCGGCAAGGTGCTCTCCGGCG
Organism: Acidobacteriaceae bacterium; assembly: GCA_003138365.1. Classification (GTDB taxonomy): domain Bacteria; phylum Acidobacteriota; class Terriglobia; order Terriglobales; family Acidobacteriaceae; genus Telmatobacter. Next base: position 13,774 of record PLFY01000060.1, on the reverse strand, counting down.
GCGTGGATTCTAACGCACTACAGCGGCCCAAGCGCTTTTTCGGCGCGGCAAGAAACATTGAGGAAGGCGGATCGCTGACCATCATCTCAACCGCATTGGTTGACACCGGCTCTCGAATGGACGAAGTCATTTTCGAGGAATTCAAGGGCACCGGCAACATGGAAATCATCCTCGACCGCAAGCTGGTGGACAAGCGCGTCTTCCCGGCCATCGACATTCAGCGCTCCGGTACCCGCAAGGAAGAGTTGCTCATCCCCAAGGAAGATCTGCAGCGCATCTTCGTTCTGCGCCGGGTGCTGAACCCGCTGTCGCCGGTGGAGGCCATGGAACTGCTGATTACCCGCCTGGAGAAAGTGCGCAACAACGCCGAGTTCCTGCAGAACATGAACCAGCTGTAGGTGATTGGTTTGACTTCGAGGAAAATCGAAGCCTAGAATCGATCCTATGAGCGTCGTCGAAGATGTTCGCCAGGTCTTGCAAGACTTCATCGCGCCGGAACTGCGCGCGGTCAACACGCGCCTGGATGCAATCGAGAGCCGCTTGAGCGCTAATTTGGACGCGATGAGCGCGCGATCCGATGGCAGGTTCAATGCCATCAACATCCGTTTGGATGCGATGGACCAACGCTTCGATGACTTGATCACCATCATGGATACGCGCTTCGGTTCCCTCAGCAAGGATGTAGCTCAAGTTAAAGACATGTTGGATATTGACCGTCGGCTCACGAGGTTGGAATCGAAGCAGTCTCAGGTGGCATAAGAAGATCTCGGCCCAGCCAGGTGTGCGCGCCCTTCCCCGATACGCCCCGCGCTGCTAAGATAATGAAGTCGTGGGGCTGTAGCTCAGCTGGGAGAGCGCCTCGTTCGCAACGAGGAGGCCAGCGGTTCGATCCCGCTCAGCTCCACCATACACTCGATGAGTTGCCGCATCGCTGCTGCGTTCCCGCCGGCGTTGAGCTACTTGATCCGATCAAAACCGCCTGTATACTTGAACTGTCTTCCACTGGCAAAAGAGTTCAGCTTCAACTCCATGGTTGGGCTGGAACCCTCAACATCCGGCTCTCTTTCATCCATCGGCCAGTGAACCTCGACGAGGTGAGCGGTTGCCCCAGACTAACTTCAATCGGCCACTCCCCGGCGCGGCGCAGTTGCCGCTCTGCGTCGATCTGGACGGCACACTGGTTAAGTCGGATACGCTCGTAGATTCCTTGCTGGTGCTGTTGCGCACCCATCCGGCGCTGGTGTTCAAACTGCCGGGCCGGCTCATTTACGGCAAGGCTGCCTTTAAGGCATTCGTCTCCGAATCCATTACGCTCGATGTTGTCCACTTGCCGTACAACCGCCAGCTGTTGCTGTTCCTTCAGCGGGAACACGGGCGGGGCCGCGCAATCTACCTGGCCACGGGTGCGGACTTGTCGCTGGCGCGCCGTGTTGCCGCCCATCTGGGTGTATTTACCGGCGTGCTGGGCTCGGACGGCGCTACCAATCTCACCGGATCGAAGAAGCTCGACAGCCTGCGCCGCCATCTGGACTCCGGCGCGTTCGACTACATAGGCAACGACACGCCCGATCTGCCGTTGCTGGCCCAAGCCAATGAACCGATGGTGGCCAATCCGACCGTGGGGCTGCGCATGAGGCTCAGGGCCCGCGGAATCAAGCCGGCGCAAAGGTTCATTGAGCGCAGGCCTCCTCTGCCGTCGCTGCTCAAGGCAGTGCGTCTGCACCAGTGGGCAAAGAATCTGCTCATCTTTGTGCCGCTGCTTCTGTCTCATGCTTTGAGCGCCGGCAAGCTGCTCACGGCGTTGGCGGCCTTCTGCTGCTTCTCGCTCACCGCTTCGGCGGCCTACATCGTCAACGATCTCCTGGACATTGAGGCCGACCGCCGTCATCCGCGCAAGCGCCTGCGCCCGTTTGCCTCGGGGGATCTTTCGGCCTTCGCGGGGCTCTGCATCGTGGCGATTTTTCTGCTGCTGGGTCTTCTGGGCGGCCGGTTGCTTCCCGGCGGATTCCACGGCTGGCTGCTTCTTTACCTGGCTATAACGCTTGCCTACTCCCTCTATCTGAAGCGCATTGCGCTGGTCGATGTGCTGGCGCTCACCGGCTTGTATATTCTGCGGCTGCTGGCGGGCGGCGCGGTAACGTTGACGCCCATCTCCCACTGGCTGGCCGGCTTCTCCATGTTTCTCTTTCTGTCCCTCGCCATTGTCAAGCGCTTTGCGGAGCTGGAGAACCTTCGCGCCAGCAATTCGACGCCCAGGAACGGCCGCGGCTATCTGCTCGCCGATATGGAACAGATGCGCAGCTTTGGCACCGCCAGCGCCTATGCCGCGGTGGTGGTCTTCGCCATCTACATTAGCGGGGCCGACGTGGTGAAGCTCTATCGCCAGCCCAGACTGCTGTGGCTGATTGTGCCGTTCATGATTCTCTGGCTCAACCGTGTATGGCTGCTGGCCTCGCGCGGCGAACTGGACGAAGATCCGGTCGCTTTTGCTCTCACCGACCGCATGAGCCAGCTGATCGGCGTCGCCGTTGTGGCCATCGCCTGGTTCGCGCTATAGGGGTGCCCGCCACACAGACGGTCGTTCATGTTTTGAAAGGGCACGACTTCAGTCGTGCCACAAATGCAACAAAATAAAGGCTGGGCTTTAGCCCCTGAGGGAAGTCTTTTCTGCGAATTCATCCCGTTCGTCGGCATTGGTAAATGCCCCATCTCAGGCGGCCTACACTAACGATTTGATATCACTATCATCAATATGCTATCATTGATATCATTTTGATCGGGAGTTGAGGCCCATGCCCGCCGTCACCATTCGCAACCTTCCCGAGGAAACCCATCGCGCACTCAAGCTGCGCGCGGCCCACAACGGTCGAAGCACTGAAGCTGAGATTCGGGTCATTCTGGAGGGAGCAGTCTCTGCAAAGCCGCGCCTCAAAATCGGATCGGAACTTGCCGCCTTTGGCCGCCGCTATGGCGGCATAGAGCTCAACTACAAGCGCGATCAGAGGCCCATCGAACCGGCGGAATTCGAATGACCCCCTTCCAACAATTCCGGCCATGATCATTCTCGACACGAACGTCATCTCGGAACCGTTGAAGCCGCGCGCCGATCCGGCTGTCATTCGATGGCTCGACGCACAGGATCCCGACACGCTCTACCTCACCGCCGTAAACCTGTCTGAAGTGTTGATTGGCATCGCGCTGCTTCCTGCGGGCAAGCGAAAGCGTGGCATGGAACTGGCCGCGCAATCGTTGCACGTGAAGCTCTTTGCGGGCCGCTTTCTATCCTTCGACCGGGAAGCGGCCATCGCTTTCTCTCTCTTGGGGAGCCGCGCGGCGGCGAAGGGCTATCCCATCTCAACGGCAGACTGCCAGATTGCCGCGATTGCCGCGGTTCATGGATTCGCCGTAGCCACGCGCGACACTGCCCCGTTTCTCGCCGCCGGTGTACCCATCATCAACCCTTGGGAGAGCTGAAGTTACAGTGTTTCCTCCGCAAGATTGATCAATTGGCCCGCGTTGTTGAGTTTGTCCTCAATGCAAAGCCCTCCGGTGCGCACCCTCAAAAACACTCGATATGGTCGCAGGCGTTCATCAACGGAACCTGCAATGTTGAGTCGTGTTCCGAGTCGGAATAAATGGTGATCGTTGCGGGCTTATAGTCCTCTGGTTTGGCGGTCATGATGCTGGGCACAAAGGTCTGTGGATTGCGATCGTAGAGCGGGAACCAGGTGCTCTGAATCTCCACCATCACGGTGTGGCCGGCCTTGAAGACGTGATCTACATCGTGCAGCGAGAACCTGTACTCGTGGATGGAGCCGGAGCGCAACGGGGTGGGTTTTTCGAAGGATTCCAAATAGCGGCCGCGAAAAATCTCCTCGTTGGTCATCAACTGATAGCCGCGCATCTTGGGGTCGGAGACGGTTTCGTCGTCGGGGTATTGGTCGATGAGCTTGACCACCAGGTCATTGTCGGCGCCGGTGGTAGCGGCAAAAACATCGGCCATGACTTCGCCCGTGACAATGAGGTCCTTCTTCAGAACGGGGAGCTTGAAGACGGCTACATCTTTGCGATCGGTGACGAAGCGTTGGTCTTCCGTCATCCAATTGAACCACTGCGAGCCCTCGCTGTAGGTGGGCTGAATGGGGCGATGGCGATACGGCACCGGGTTCGCCGGATCGCTTACATAAGTAGTCTTGGTCTGCACCGCTGTCTTTTCGTCCGAGTCGCTCCAACTCAGCTTGCCGTCGCCCAGAAGATAGAGGCTCGTAGGTTGCGATTCCTTCGGCGGAAAGTGAGCATAGCGCTTCCATTGATTGGAGCCGGTTTGGAAGCTGGCCGTGTTTTCAAGGTCAAAGCCTGATTCGTCCTTCAGGTAGTGGGCGAAGAATTTGGCTTCGATCTGGGCGCGGTATTCCTTGCCGATGGGTTCGGTGTAATCGAGATTGCCGAGATGGCGCTGCGAAGAGCCCCAAGAGCCGTGACGCCAGGGACCGAGGACGAGGAAGTTCTGGTGGCTGGTGTCGTGAGGCTCGAGTGTGGCGTACTCCTCCTGCGGTCCATACATATCTTCCTGGTCGTAATAGCCGCCGACGGTGAGCGTGGGAACGGCAACGGTGTTGAGATGATCTTCGACGGCGCGCGAGGACCAGACAGAGTCATAAACGGGATGTTCGAGGAAGAGCTTCCAGGTGGGCAGCGTCTTGGAGCCTGATTTTTTCACATCCTCGGCAAAGGAGCCGCGCTCGAGAAAGTAATCGAAACCGTCGAGGGGGACGCCGTCCCTGTCTTTGCCGTAACTCACTTCGGTCGACTCCTTGCTGGACTCCATGTCCAGCACGTAGTCGTAGCCATAGGTCTGGCGAAAGGCGCCGTTGTGGAAGAAATCGTCGCCCATCCACACGTCGATCATGGGCGCTTGCGGAGAGATGGCTTTGACGGCGGGGTGCGGGTCGATGCCGGCCATCATGGCCAGAAAGCCGTCATAGCTGGTGCCGACAAATCCGGCGCGGCCGTTGTTGCCGGGGACGTTCGAGAGAAGCCAGGCGACGGTGTCGTAGGTATCGGTGCTCTCGTCGACAGCCTTCGGGTCGCGATGGCCGGCAAGTGGGCGCATCATGACAAACTCGCCCTCGCTCTTGTAGCGCCCGCGGATATCCTCATCGACAAAGATGTACCCGGAGCGAGCCAACTCGGGGCGGCTTGCGAATTTGACGGCACGGTCCATGCGCGAGACGCCGTAGGGAGTGCGCTCAATGAGGATTGGCAGTGGGCCTGGGATGTCGGCTGGCTTGAGAATGATGGCGTGCAGCTTGACGCCGTCGCGCATCGGAATCATGACTTCAGCGCGCTGGTAGTCGTGAAAGAGGTGATGGACGGGCGCGCCGGTGCGGCGATGCAGGGTGCTGTTGGACCCATCGGAGAGAACCACGCTTACGCCTTGACCGGAAGAATCGACCGTGAAGCGGAGGGTAGCCTGCGTGTCCGGAATAGCGAAGTAGAGACTGGAAACCGGCTTCAGCTCGGCGGGAATGCGGCGCTCGGATTCGTAGACCAGCTTGCCATCCTGAACGTAAAAGCTGAGCGGCGTATCCGGCTCGAAAGCGTCTGTGTACTCGCCGGAGAGCGCTTCAAGTTGCGCGGCGGGCGTTGCCGCCTGAGTGGTGGCGGCTTGTCCTTGACGCGGCGCAGCCCACGAAAAAGTACGCGCGCAAGACAGAAGCGCGAAGCAAAGAGCCGCCAGAGCAAGGCAGGGACGACGACGAAAACGAATCAAACGACAGACCTCCTTAGAACTACTCCGATCCGGTCCTGCTCCAATCCGGAACCTGTCTAGTACTGTGACCGCATGATTTGGTAATGGCCAGAATGTAGCGCCGGCCTCCTGGCCGGCTGTAGCGCGGACGTCCTCGTCCGCGCTTGTACATGATGAATTACCAATTCATGCGGTCTAACCACTAGTGCGCGTGGCCCTGGTGACGGCTGTGTGCGGCGGTGCTGGCTAATTCTTCAATGGGAACAACGCAGCCTTCCAGCTCCTCGCAGCCCATGTGCTCGAACTGAATGGTTGTGTGGCAAATGTCGAATTGGTCCTTGAGGACGCAGTTGAGGTTGAGCAGGATGCAAGCGCTTTCCGACGGCGGAATGTCGGCGATGGTGACGTGGCAGGCCAGGGCGCGGGATTGCGAACCGAGGCTCCAGACGTGGAGGTCGTGAACGTTGATGACGCCCTCGACGGCTTCCATGCCAGAGCGAATGGTGGGCAGCGATACGCCGCGCGGAGTGCCTTCAAGCAGGATGTTGAGGGTCTCGCGGACGATGCCGATGCTGGACCAGAGGATGAGCGCGGCAATGAACAGCGAGAGGACAGGGTCGATCCAGTTTTGCCCGGTGAAAAGGATGCCCGCGCCACCGGCGATGACGGCGGCGGTGGAGAGCGTGTCGCCGGCCATATGCAGAAAGGCGCTGCGCATGTTCACGTCGCGCGCAACGCCCCACAGCAGGGTGGCGATGACGCCATTCATCACCACACCGGCAGCGGCCACGACCATCATGAGTCTGGGCTGGACGGCAACGGGTGCGCTGAGGCGGTGGACGGCTTCAAAACCGATCCAGAGGGAGATGACGATGAGGGTGGCTGCGTTGATGAAGGCGGCGAGCACGCCAGCCCGCTGATAGCCGAAGGTCTTTGAGTCGCTGACGGGCCGCGTCTGGAAGTAGACGGCGGCAAAGCTGAGCAGGAGTGCAAGGAAGTCGGAGACATTGTGCCCAGCCTCTGAGAGCAGGGCCAGGGAGTGTGCGCGCAAGCCGGCTACGAAGGTGACGACGACGTAGGCGAGCGTGGCCACCAGCGAGATACGGAGCACGGATTTTGTTCGGTTAACGCCGGACCTGGTTGCGACTGCCGGGCAAGGCGCTGCGTGGACATGCATAGGGTCAGTGTAACCGGGGGGGGGTATGCGTTGCCAACCTGCCGGGCTACCCTCGTCCGGGGCGCAGGTGGTTCAGGTCGACGGGTTCGGGGTCGTCATAGGCGGGCAGCACAGGCAGACCCACACGCAGGCCGGACCACTCTTCGGCCACCACGATGCTGTTTTGAGGATTGCCCGGCTGGGAGCGGATCGTGCAGGGAAAGCCGGCTCGAACCTGCGCCGTGTCCACTATGCCGCGCATGTCGGTAATGTCCTGGGAGCATTCGTAGTCGACGCCGCCCACGCGGTATTTGAAGAGCAGCATTGTAAGAGTGCGGCCGTCTTCGGCCTCGACTTCAAAGATGTCGAGAAACATCCCGTCGACCAGCCGTCCGGATTGCACCAGAAACTGGCGTCGCCCGCGCTCCAGTTCCTCAGCCGTGGGGCGCTTGCGGAACAGGAGCCAGAGCGCAATAGCCCCCATGGCCGCTATCAAAGCCAATCCGGAGGCAGTCTCCCATGTATTTGTGTTGAGGAAGGTCATTCTGCGGGGCAGGGCTCCTGGAGCAATTTCAGGGTTCATGTGCCGTATAAAAGATCAATCAGGGTGTCTCTTTCTTTAAGGAAAAAGGCACTTGGGTCAAATGACTCCCATTCCAGCAACCCTGAGATTGCTGTAGCCGGGCTCTGAGGACGCCCCAACTAAAGGATACGCCAGCCGCTGACCACGGAAGTGTGCGGTTCAGCGCAGGCGGCGCCATGATTCTTGATCGGGATTCTCGCTGCGATATACTCATGTCTGCATGATTGAAGGAGTTCCGGCCTGCCGGACGCTCTTTTCCGGAGGTTTTTTCTTGGTTTCGAGCAAGAGTCCCGCAGCGGCACAGCATTCCCGAATCCGCTCGACCACCGTGATTTGCGTTCGCCGCAACGGTGAAGTGGTGATGGCCGCCGATGGGCAGGTCACGCTGGGCGATCATGTGCTCAAGCACTCGGCGAAGAAGATACGGCGGCTCTATCAGGACAAGATTCTGGCTGGCTTTGCCGGTTCCACGGCCGATGCGTTCAGCTTGTTTTCGCGCTTTGAGTCCAAGCTGGAGCAGTATGCGGGGAACCTGAACCGTTCGGCTGTTGAGTTGGCCAAGGACTGGCGCACCGACAAGATGCTGCGCAACCTGGAGGCCCTGCTGCTGGTGGCCGACAAGGGGCAAACGTTTCTGATCTCCGGTTCCGGAGACGTGATCGATCCCGACGAGCCGCTGGCTGCCATCGGTTCCGGCGGCAGCTATGCCACCGCCGCGGCGCGGGCGCTGCTGGAAAACACTGACCTGAGCGCGCGCGCGATTGCCGAAAAGTCGATGAAGATTGCCGGAGACATCTGTATCTATACCAACGACCGCATCACGATTGAGGAGTTGAAGGGCTAGCGGCACGTTGCGCTGCCCCGTTTATTCATGGCCATTTATCTACCTGCCTCCGCTGAAGAACAAGACCTCTCGCTGGACGAGCTGACTCCGCGCGAGATTGTCACCGAGCTTGACAAGCATGTGGTGGGCCAGAAGGCCGCCAAGCGCGCCGTTGCAATCGCGCTCAGGAATCGCCAGCGCCGGCAAAAGCTGCCGCCCGACATGGCCGACGACATCATGCCCAAGAACATCATCATGATTGGCCCGACGGGCGTGGGCAAAACGGAGATCGCGCGCAGGCTGGCCAAGCTGACGGCTTCGCCGTTCCTCAAGGTAGAGGCCTCGAAGTTTACCGAGGTGGGCTATGTGGGGCGCGATGTCGAGTCGATGATCCGCGACCTGGTCGAGATTTCGATCGACATGGTCAGGGAAGAACGACTCGAAGAGGTGGAAGACCGCGCGGAGATGAACGCCGAAGAACGTCTCCTCGATGTCCTGCTGCCGCCTCCGCCGCCCATGCCGCCGGCCGCCGAGGGCCAGCTCACGTTGCCCGGAACCGAAAGCTATCAGCGCTCACGGGAGAAGCTGCGTCAGCAGTTCCGCGAGGGCAAGCTCGACGACCGGCAGGTCGAACTCGATGTGAGAGAGCGCAACACGCCGCAATTCGGCATCATCAGCAATCAGAATCTTGAGGATATGGAGATGAACCTCAAGGACATGTTGCCGAATATTTTTGGCGGCGGCTCAAAGAAGCGGAAGATGAAGGTCGCCGATGCCTTCGACTACCTGGTGCAGGAAGAAGAGGGCCGGCTCATCGACATGGATTCAGTGAATCGGGCAGCCACGGAGCGAGTCGAGTCGAGCGGCATCATTTTCCTCGACGAGATCGACAAGATCGCCGGACGCGAGGGCGGCCACGGGCCCGATGTTTCGCGCGAAGGAGTCCAGCGCGACATTCTGCCCATCGTCGAGGGAACCACGGTGAACACGCGCTACGGCATGGTGCGCACCGACCACATTCTCTTTATCGCCGCCGGCGCATTTCATGTTTCCAAGCCCAGCGATCTTATCCCCGAGTTACAAGGCCGCTTTCCTATCCGGGTCGAGTTACAGTCGCTTACCGTCGATGATTTCCTGCGCATCCTCACCGAGCCCAAGGCTTCGCTCACCAAGCAGTATTCGGCATTGCTCGAGACCGAGGGAGTTAGGCTGGAGTTTTCGCCGGAAGCTCTGCGCGAGATGGCCGAGTTTGCGTTCAAGGTGAACGAACAAACTGAAAACATCGGAGCGCGCCGCCTGCATACCATCATGGAGCGGGTACTTGAAGATGTAAGCTTCCTGGCGCCGGACGTAGCCCGCCGCGCACCGGATGAACAGGCTGCCGCGGTACTTTCAGAGGCAATCAAGAGCGAGTCATCCACGCCGCTGCCCTATCTGGAACGCATGACAGCATCCGGCCCGGAGAAGGTATTTCTGATTGACGCCGAGTATGTGAAGCAGATGGTCGCGTCGATCGTGAAGGATCAGGATTTGAGCCGCTACATACTTTAGACTTCGCTTGTTCTGAAATACCGGATAGAGGTACACTGGTGGAGTACTGGGTGGAGGACATTATGGCGCCTTTGGATTCTGCAATCCTCTCTGCAAGCGACCGGCGGAAGATCGTTGAAGCGCTGGAGAACGATCACTACGTCTGGCGGACGGTCGACGGGATTGTCAAGGACACGGGGCTGCCTAGAGTCACGGTGGAGAATGCCGTCCAGTGGGACGACGAAATAGACGCGATAGTCGCCTCGTACCCTGACAACAAAGGGCGTACTCTATACACGACACGTAGGCATTATCAAGAAAAGCGGCCATTTGGATGGCGTGTATTAGGCGCAATTGCCGGAAAGACGGCATAGGTAATGAATGGGCACGAGGCCGCGATCATCCTGTTTGGAATGTTTGGCGGACTGTCGGTCAATATTGCACGTCTGCTAATGGCATCTTTGGCGCCCAAGCAGCATAGGATTACTTTCGATCTGGCCTACTGGCTCCAATTCATCGGATTGACTTTGTCCGGCGGCATTGTGGCGTTGGCGCGTGATCTAAGTCTGCCAGCAAATCCCCTTACGCCGATCGATGCGCTTTATGTTGGCCTATCACTTCCGGTCCTCTTTAAGCCTGCCGCCGAGCAGTTGATGGGGTTCGCGAAGGAAAAGAACCCGGGAGACGATGGCGAGTAGGGTCCAATCCTTACGGATGTCACATGTCTTCCATTGGATATAATGAATTCGTACCTCGGCAGTCCGCGCTCTGCACTCAATCAGCGGGCTCTACCTGCACTCTCCGGCTTCTGAGGGAATGTGGATGGGGGCGCACTCAGAAGCACGCCTAACTAGGTGTTCCTAGGGAAAGGTGTGCCTGCGCCGCTCGAATTCCACGCAGCCTTTCCCTCGACCCCACGCCTTTCAACGCACAGGAGAGACGCAATGAGCAATCCAGCAAATCACCACAAGATCACCTACATCGAGTTCGCATCGACTGACATCGAGCGGACGAAGCAGTTCTACGCCGCAGTCTTCGGATGGAGCTTTCAGAACTGGGGTCCAGACTACATCAGCTTTGCCGGAGCCGGCGTTGAAGGCGGCGGTTTCTACAAGACCGACGCGCACGATGCCCCGCCAAAGTATGCGCCGCTCGTTGTTCTCTACTCCGCTGATCTGGCGGCAACTGAAGCCGCCGTCGTAGCCGCGGGCGGCAGCATCGTTGTGCCTGCCTTCGATTTTCCCGGCGGCCGCCGCTTTCATTTTTCTGACGGCGTCGGGAACGTATTGGCCGTCTGGTCGGAGTAGGTGCGTGTCATGCCGGCTTTTGGGGTATACCAGGTCTCTCCGTCGCAGCGGACGAGACCTGGGGGTAAACGCAAGAGAATTTCGGCGTCGATTGCAGATGATTACAGCACAAAAGCGCACAATAATCGCATGCAATCCTCTATCCAATTGACTGCCCCTCGGTCGGAAGGCCACCCCCCTACCCCCCTACCTGGTGGTATCAGGGCCACAGTGTACTTTAGTACCGTAAAATCGGCCGGGTGCCGGGTGCCCCAGGTCTCGATTCTGAGACCTGGGATTTCAGCAAACCAATAGCGAATTAAGCCACCTTCGCAACAGAGACCGCTAATTCACTTGCGGCGGCAGCATCAGCGGCTTACGCGGCCCGATCTCTTCCCGCACCAGCGTCAGCCCGAGGATGCAGCGCTCGAAGCGGTCGGAGAGCCGCGCAAACAACGGAGCTTCCTGCTCATACTCGAACAGGTTGAACTGGCTGACGATGAAGTAACTCTCCTTGCCGGCGTGGATGAGTTCGCCAAGACTCGGATAGTGACGGCGATGGCGGCGGCTCGAGGCCATGGCCTCGGGATACATGCCGGCAACGAAGAGGGCATAGTCGCCAATGTGCTTGCGCACGGCGCGTTCCGCATCGAACGATGGCGCTGAACCGTGGACCGGGTCGGCGGCGAGCATCATTGCCGACAACTCTTCGATGGGGCGGCCCGCCTCGTCGCGCACGCTGTAAAGCTTGTCGGCATCAGAAAACTCGCAGAGCAGATGCGCGACATAGGAGGTCACATCCGGATCGTTCAATCCCAGCTTGCCCTCGTAACTATTGCGGACCGCCTGTTGGAAGAAGGGCTGGAGCGGATGAGATGGGCCTGGATAAGACGGAACTGGATTAGACGGGGCCTGCATACACACCTCCCATGACTGCAACCGCGCGCAGCCAATCTGCTGTGAGGCGATGGCCGGTTGCTCATGGGATGCAGCCGGAGATGCCAGCCACTGCCTGTTTATCGTGCTGTGACAACTACCTTATCGGAATCCAAATGAATTTTGAGTAGGGGAGGGCGAATTTCTTGGCAGTGTGATGAGGCGATTGCAAATGCGGATGCGCCCTGAAACACGAAAGGCAGCCGCAGGGGCTGCCCTTCGCGGCGATCGATGTACTGCGATTACACGGTTGCAGCGGTGCGGGACTCCAGTTCGGCGAGGCGCTTGGCCAGCAGCGTTTCCAGCTTTACGAGCGCGGCTGAGAAGCCTTCAATGCCTTCCTTCAGCTTGTCGGTGGCCATGCGGTCCGCCGCGTGCATCGCATCGAACGTCGCCTTGTCCACGTCGAGCTTCACGATCACGAGTGTCTTGGCGACTTCAGGATCAAGCTTGCGCGGCAGCTCTGCTTGAGTGGATTCAAGCTCGGCCAGCAGTTGGGGAGAGATGGTGAGCAGGTCGCAACCGGCCAGCTCCGTGATCTCGCCGATGTTGCGGAAGCTGGCGCCCATTACTTGCGTCTTGTAACCGAACTTCTTGTAGTAGTTGTAGACCGAGGTGACGGAGATGACGCCGGGGTCTTCCGCGCCCTGGTAATCCTTGCCGGTGTCTTTCTTATACCAGTCGAGGATGCGGCCGACGAAGGGCGAAACGAGGGTCACGCCGGCCTCAGCCGCGGCGATGGCCTGGTGGAGTCCGAAGAGCAGCGTGAGGTTGCAGTGGATGCCTTCTTTCTCCAGCACTTCAGCCGCGCGGATGCCCTCCCACGTCGAGGCGATCTTGATGAGGATGCGTTCGCGGCCGATGCCCGCGTGGTCGTATTGCGCAATGATTTTGCGAGCCTGGGCGATGGTGGCCTCGGTGTCGTAGGAGAGGCGGGCGTCCACTTCAGTCGATACACGGCCTGGCACAATAGCCAGAATCTTCTGGCCAAAGGCGATGGCCAGCCGTTGGAAGGCCAGGTTGGCCACGGCCTCATCGCTGGCGCCCTCACCCAGTTCCTTGCGCGCGTCCACAAGCACGCCATCCACAATGGGCTGGTACTGGGTCATCTGCGCCGCGGCGGTGATCAGCGAAGGGTTGGTGGTGGCGTCCTGGGGGCGAAACTTTTCCATCGCCTCAATGTCGCCGGTGTCGGCGACCACCACGGTGTAGTTGCGCAATTGCTCGAGTAGATTTTGCGGCATGATTCCTCCTGGGGAAAGGGCGCGGCGCCCAGCGCGTGTTCGGAAACAGTGTACAGCTATTTCAGATGCGGAAACTGACTGCCGGGTTCATTCGGCATCTGCTTCGACCGTGTTGGCCAGCACGCCGAGGCCGGAAATCGTCACTTCGACGCGGTCCCCGGCTGCCAGCGGTCCTACGCCGGCGGGGGTCCCGGTGAGTACGAGGTCGCCTGGTTCCAGGGTGATGGCGGCGGTGATGTAGCCGAGCAGGGCGGGGATTGAAAAGATGAAATCGAGGGTCGAGCCCTGCTGGCGCACTTCGCCGTTGACACGGGTTTCGATTGTAAGGCCGGCCTCGGGGTCGAGTTCGTCGCTCACCACGGGGCCGACGGGGCAAAACGTGTCAAACCCCTTGGCGCGGGTCCACTGACCGTCCTTCTTTTGCAAATCGCGGGCCGTAATGTCGTTGGCCAGCGTGTAGCCGC
>PLFY01000107.1 GCA_003138365.1 Acidobacteriaceae bacterium | reverse complement strand
CCGGTGTGGTATTCCGAGAGCTTGACGCCCAGAAAGAGGTTTTGGAATGCGGTGAGGAGCCGGTTGGCTACGTATTTGTAGAAGGGCATTCCGCCCTTCAATGCGCCTGCTCCCAGGATTCTGGAACCCAGGACCATGTCATAGACGCCGCTGGCGACCATGCCTGCCATGGCCGGCACCAGGGATGGCGTGTACTGGTAATCGGGATGGACCATGACCACGATGTCCGCGCCGGCGGCCAGGGCCTCGCGATAGCATGTTTGCTGGTTGCGGCCATAGCCGTAATTGGCATCGTGAACAAAGGTCTGGACGCCGAGTCTCCTGGAGAGGAGCGCGGTCTGGTCCTTGCTGGAATCGTCCACAAGAATCTTGATGTCGACGACGTCGGACAACTCCTGGACGGTCTTTTCCAGGGTCTTTTCGGCGTTGTATGCCGGCATCACAACCGCAATTCGCTTCCCGTTGATCATGGTTTCAACTCCTGATAAAGGCGCCTGTCATGGATTATATCGGCAGTTGACTCACTTTGAATCCGCATTCAACTGGATGGGCATGGGATATGGGGATATTGTGGCCGGCATTGTGTCCATTTGCACCAGCCAGACCTTCCTGTCCGGGTAGTGCTGAATCAATTGCAGATTATCGGCGGGAGCCATGTCGTTTGCCCATACGACTTTGGAGCTATCGATGTCCGCGGCGTTGTAGACCCACTGGTCCAGGGATTCCCTCTTGTCCGATGCCTGAACCAGCACGAGTTGCTTTTCAGGGAGACGTTCGAGGCCAGCCTCAATCTGCGCTCGCTCCGTTCCGAAATGCTCGGGGCCATACCACATGAGGGACCATTCGCCGGCTGGCCACTCGGCAACCTTGAGATGGAGCGAAACGGTAAACACCCGCGCTACCGCGAGGACGACGCAGAGTGTGACGATGATTCTGACTATCTGTAAACCAACAGGCTTATGTTCCGGGGTCCAAACGCGCAGATGGCGCATGGCCTGCAAGCCAATGGCATAGAAGGCCGCGGTATAAGCCGCCACGTAGTGAGGGATCAGATAGATCTCAATCACCATGCCAGGGATCAGGATGAGCACGCACAGAACCAGGAAGCGGATGCGTCGATCGAGAAAGACGCGGCGCAGCATGATGAGCGGGGGAAACAACACGGGGCCGGCGAAAAACAGCATCACAATGGTCGCGTTCAGCAGAACATGCGGGACAAAGCCGGACAGGGAATGGGACTTATTGAAATCGGTAAGCTCAGCACTGTGGTAGAACCTGCGCATTGAATCGTGCCGGTAGGTGGGCTCGGGGCGCTGGGATTGCCATACATAATACGGCGTCACGGCGTATTGAGCGCGATTGAGGGTGTAGGGAAGAGTGGTTGGGCTGCCGAATGCGCGGTAGTCGTAATAGCCGAGCCACGCAGCGGCGGCAACGACAAGCGCCAGCGGGAAGGCAGCGCGGCGCATGAGCAAACCGGGCGTGGGGCGATTCTTTCCATAGATCGCCCAACGGCCGAGCACGAAGGCGACCGGGAGGCAAAGGAGCAGGCCTTCGTAGGGTCGAGTGACGACGAGAAGTACGATGCCCACGGCCATCAGGAGCCCGTAGCGGAACCTGGCCGTCTTCATCAATCGCGGGAGCGAGCCAAGGATCAGCGCACCACCGAGGGCGCAGATGGGACCGCCCCCGGTGTAGGAATTAATCCAATAGCTGAAGACGCCCAGGCGCAGAACCGCCAGTATTCCGCCGAGCAGCGCCCATGAAGGCGGGAGCCAGGCCTGGAGCATCCAGCAGATTGCTGCGCACATAAGCGCGCTCACAATCAAGAGGCCGAACCATGGGTTTCCGAACAGCACCTTGCCGGCGGCGAGCATGAGCCCCTGCCCCGGAAAGTACATGGACATATAAGTGGGGACCATGGAGACGTGGATGGATTCGAAATGAGTCCACATGGCCGGAGTGGGATTGGTCAATCGGCCGTGGGCGAAGGTATCCGCGGCAAGCAGGAAGCTGAAATCATCGGGGATAAACGGCAGAGGAATGGGGCTCAAGGGGAGGAGGGCAAGACGCAGGAGAAGCGTAGCCAGGCCAACGGCCGCGACCATCAAGCCCTTTCTCCGCGCCAGTCTCGCAAATGGGCGCTCGATGCGCGCAAACCAGGCGGAGCCAAGCCGGGGCACGATAAATGCCATTGTGGCCAGGATCGCAGTAAGGCAGCCTTCGATCAGCCCCAACGAAGCAGTATTGTTCTGAGCAGTCGACAGGAGCATATAGGTCTAATTATGACGTAGCCTCGCATAAGGCTGTCGCGGAGTTCATGGTGAATGCGAGGCAACGCCTCAGACTGGTTAAGACACAGTCCGGGCGGGCAAACGAGTTTATTTCGTGTAGATCTCTCGGGTAGCCATGGCCATTGGCTGGCAAGGGCTATCCGACTGCGGTGCTGATGGCGTTGAAGCGGTTGGTGAGAGCGGTGCCCACATGCTGCATGGAGGCGACGGCGGCCAAGGCAATGAGAGCAACAACCAGGGCGTATTCGACCATATCCTGGCCTTCTTCGTTGTTCTTCAGTTCCTGGAACTTCAAATAGAGTTTGAGGAAAATGGTGTTCATCGTTGCGTCTCCGTTGGCTGAATTTCCCCGCCTCAGGCCGGGGCACCTTCTCTAGTGCAACAGACGTGCCAATCTCGTGAGCCTCAGACTAGTTAAGGACCGAAAGCAGGATCGTTGCGATCATGGCTCCGGTCCTTAATCTGTCTCAGATGCAAGGGAGGGTCCGTGCGGGCAAACGACTTTGCCTTGCGAATTTCTCTGGGGCGGAAGTGTACGAGCTGGCTCGATCAACTCCCACCATTTCCAGGTAAGGATTAGCCGATCGCGGTGCTGACGGCGGTGAACTGGTTGACGATCGCGGTGGACACCCCTGACAAGGCGGTGGTGGCGGCCAAGGCAATGAGAGCAAGAACAAGGGCATACTCAACCATATCCTGGCCCTCTTCGTTGTTCTTCAATTCCTGGGACTTTGCATACAGCTTGAGCAGCAAGGAGTTCATTGTTGTTTCTCCGTGGGTTGATTTTCCCAGCCTTTAGCCGGGGCATTTCTTTCCGGTGTAACAGACGTGCCAATCTCGCGGTCGGGAACGGGCGCTCGATTCGCGAGAACCAGGCTAAGTCAGGCCTGGGGATTGAATGCCTCCCCGACTAACATCGCAGCAAGGGAGCCTTCGGCTATGCCGTACGATCGCAAAGGGCTGTCGCGGAGATCATCATGTATTCAAGGCAATGAAAGAGCTTGGTCCAGGGCCGGGAATACAATCACAGGAAGCAGTCTTGCGGTTTCAAACGCGGGTTGAAAAAAGCGAGGGAGAGACCGAGCGGCAAACAACTGTGCCTTGAGTATCCCTCCCCGAAAGAAAAAAGCGAGCAGGCTTGCGGCGCCCCAACCTTTTTCGGGTAAGGACTAGCCGATTGCGGTGCTGATGGCGNNACAACCAAGGCATACTCAACCATGTCCTGGCCTTCTTCGTTGTTCTTCAATTCCTGGAACTTCACATACAGCTTGAGAAAGAGGTTATTCATTTGGGTAGTCTCCGTAGGTTGATTTTCCCAGCCTTGGCCGGGGCACCCTCCTTATTGCAAGTCGTGTGCCATTCCTGACCAAAATTGACCATCCTTATAAATCAATAACTTATGGGATAACTTGTGCTGGCGAAGGGGATTGCGGTGTAAACGGCTGTATACAGGGCGAGGCGGATAGGTCGGCGTCGTATACATTCTCTGTTTGCTTTCCGCACATTTCCCGCATGGTTTTTGCCGGGTAAGTGGAGGGCGAGTCAGGATTCAGGGAACCTCTGATTCAGTTCAAAGGCCGCGCCCTTGCAAAGCAGCCCGATCGCAGCAAGACAATCAGTCCGCCATGAGGGCACATGAATCCGTGGAGGAACGGAATCCAGGCGGTCCGCGGCAACTGGTAGAATGGCGCTCATGGCGACGAGGACCGGTGTGCCCGCGGCTGAGGCAGGCGCAAAGATCGTAGAGCTGTCGATCGCAACCGTGAGCGGGCTGGCACTTGTGATTGTCGCTCTGTTCATGTGCGTCGCGCCGCTGGTGGGCAAGGTTGCAGGCGCGCGCGATTTCGTCATCTACTGGGCGACCGGCCAGCAACTGGTCCATCACGCCAATCCCTATGATTTGGATGCCATGACGCGGATTGAGCGCGCCTCGGGGCTTCCCGCCATGTATAACGTCGGCTTCATGCGGAACCCGCCCTGGGGGCTGCCGCTGGCGCTGCCGCTCGGGCTGGTTGGTTTGCGCGTGGGAACGCTTCTGTGGTCCCTGGTCCTGCTCGCGTGTCTGGTGGGTTCGGTACACATGCTGTGGCGGATGTTCGGACGCCCCAGGAATTCGCTGCATTGGCTCGGGTATTCGTTTGGGCCGGCGGTGACCTGCCTGATCGCCGGACAGACGGCCATGTTCGCGCTGCTTGGGTTGGTTCTGTTTCTGCGTTTGCACCGTACACGCCCATTCCTGGCGGGAATGTCTCTTTGGCTCTGCGCGCTGAAGCCGCACCTGTTTCTGGTCTTCGGCGTGGTGCTGCTGGCGTGGATCCTGGTGGAGGGAAGCTACAAGATCCTGGCCGGCGCGGCAGTGGCCATGGCCGCGAGTTGCGCGGCCGTTTATTGGATTGACCCCAGGGCGTGGATGGAGTACTCGCAGATGATGCGGACTGGAGGAATCGAGAATGAGACGATTCCGTGCCTGGGCATCGTGCTGCGGCTTTGGCTGAGCCCACAGACTATGTGGCTCCAGTTTCTGCCGGCCGGCCTGGGCTGCATTTGGGCGCTGGGTTATTTCTGGCCGCGCCGCCACACATGGGATTGGCTGAAGAACGGCAGCCCGGTGATGCTGGTTTCGATCGTTCTGGCGCCGTTCGGCTGGCTCTTCGATCAGGTGCTGGCGATGCCGGCCCTGTTACAAGGCGCGTATCTCACCCGGTCCAGGACCATGCTGGTGATGTTGGCCCTTGCCAGTCTTCTGGTTGAGGTTGACTCGATATGGGGAGTCAATTTCTTCTCAGCCTTCAATCTTTTCACTGCGCCGGCATGGCTGGCATGGTATTTGATTGCATGCGCCTTTGCCGTCAGACCCAAAGCCGGCAACGAGCCTGCCTGACTACTCTGCTGGATACGACGCTATTCCGCCAGCCGGTACGACGGAATGCCGCCAGCGGGAGGATTCCCGATTCGCCGTTATCCGACCAGCCGTTATACTGCGATCCTGCCACCTGAATGGTGTCCTGAGAGCGGGCATCGCATAGTAACTTCCGATTGGGCGACGATCCGACCGGAACTCACAATTCTGAACCGTAGTGGTCCTGGATGAATGACTCGGGATGTAGTAAATAGAGATCAATTGCCGGTGCCGATCATCCGGGGGAAGCGTGAAAATCTGCTCCCGGAAAACTCAATCAGTTGAACCAGGCCTTCTCTCACCGAGATTCTAGGAACTCGTTATTCCGTTACGCGCTGAGCTCTAGTGCCCGCCAAAACGTGCTCGAACACGTCGGCCACAAACGACTCATCGATTCGTTCATGGCGGATCAGCAAACGCGCCAGCAGAGGACCGACGATCGAATCGAGGAATACGCTGATCTTGAGTTCGGCGGGAAGATCGCCTTGCTTGATCGCTTCGTTCACGATGGCGCGAATTTCCTTGTCGCGCGGCGAGTAAACACGCTCCAGGAATTCCTTGCGCAGGACGGGATTGTCCTGAATGGCCGTCAGCAGGCGGGCGACGACGATGCCGTTTTCGCCGGTGAAAAATCGTCCGACCTGGAGCACGTACTCCTTAAGGCGCTCCAGCGGAGACCCTTCGCACTTGAGTACAAGTTCGTGATCTGCTGTGTGCAGCAAGGCATCGAGCAACAATGCCTCCTTCGTAGACCACCAGCGATACACCGTGGCTGTGCTTACGCGAGCCTCCCGGGCGATGTGAATCGTCGATATCCCGGAGATGGGAAACCGGCGCAAGAAGCTGTAAGCCGAGTCCAGGATGGAGGCACGCGACGCTTCACTGCGTGGCCTGCCGGCGGAACGCGTGGGTTTGAGCCCGGTTTCGGCATCCAGTTCGCTCACGGATCACCCTCTTCAGTTTAATACTGCAAATATATATGAAACGGATCGTTTCGTTTTATAATAGACAGGAATCGAAGGTGATACTTTGGCCGACGACCAGCCGAATCAAAATTGGAAACCCAGGTACAACCCCTGGCTGATCGCCGTCGTTGTGGCGATGGCCGCCTTCATGGAAGTGCTGGACACCAGCATCGCCAATGTGGCGCTTCCGCACATTTCGGGAGATTTGGGGGCCAGTCAGGACGAGAGCACATGGGTGTTGACCACCTACCTGGTGGCCAACGCCGTAGTTCTGCCCATCACAGGGTGGCTTTCCAGCCTGATGGGCCGCAAGCGCTTCTTCATGATCTGCATTGCGCTGTTCACCCTGGCTTCCTTGTTCTGCGGGGCCGCGCCCACCCTGCCGGCGCTGTTGTGCTTCCTGGCCATTCAGGGCGCGGGCGGCGGCGGTTTGCAGCCCATGGCGCAGTCCATCATGGCCGATAGCTTCCCGCCCAAACTGCGCGGAGCCGCCTTTGCGCTTTTCGGCATGACGGTGGTCGTCGCTCCGGCTCTGGGACCCATCCTCGGCGGGTGGATCACCGATAACTACACCTGGCGCTGGATCTACTTCATCAATCTGCCGCTCGGACTTGTGGTCCTGGGGCTGGTCTTCAAATTCGTGGACGATCCTCCATTTCTGCGGCGGTTCAAACCCGGCGAGATGCACTTCGACACGGTCGGATTCGCACTGCTGGCGCTGGGCGTCGTGGCCCTCCAGGTTCTTTTGGACAAGGGGCAGGAAGACGACTGGCTGGCCTCTCATTTCATCACCGCGCTGATGGTGATCGCCGTCGTCTGTCTCAGCGGTCTGGTGGTGTGGGAGTGGCGGCAGAAGCAGCCGATCGTCGATGTCAGGTTATTCAAAATTATTAATTTCTCCGGCTCGTGCCTGATGATGTTCCTGGCCGGCGTCGTGATGTTTTCCTCAATGATCCTCATGCCGGAGTTCCTCCAGATGCTCATGGGATACACCGCGGAGGATGCCGGCGTAATCGTTTCCATCGGCGCCGCTCTGGTGATGGTGACCATGCCCATCGTAGGATTTATCGGTCCCAAATTCCCCGCCAAGTACATGATCGCCTTTGGCTGGCTTCTTTCCGCGGGCGGGATGTACATATCCACAAAGCTGTTATCGCTGAACATCAGTTTTAGCGGGGCCGCGGTCATCATGCTGGTGCAGTTCGTTCCCCTGGCCTTCATCTTCATTCCTACAATGACTGCCTCTTTTGTAGGAGTTCCGCGAGACAAGAGCGATTCGGTCTCGGGATTGACCAACTTCATGCGCAACATCGGAAGTAGCTTTGGCACCGCTGTGGTGCAAACGGTTCTGGCCCGGCGGCAGCAATTCCATCTTGCGCGGCTTGCCGACCATTTGAGCCTGGGAGACCCCGGCGTAGCGTTCAATTCTCAAGCCATGATGCAGCACGCCCGCAGCGCCGGATTGGGACCGTTTGGAACCCAGGCGGCCGTCGTGGCCCAAATCTATCGATCCTTCATGATGCAGGCCGCCGCCCTGTCGTTCATCGACGTCTACGTAGTCCTGGGGATTGGGTCGGCAGCCATGTTCCTTCTTTCCTTCCTTCTCAAGTCGAATGATCCGAAGACCACAGAGGCACATAGCGGGCCTTGAGGGGGCGGGATACGGATAACGAGGTTCGTCACACCGTTTAGCGTGGATGCCTGACAAAGACGACCTTTCACGAGAAGCCACCATGAGATTGCAGAACTTGAAGTCGTTAACCTTGCGTAACACTCTACACCTTTCTCGTTTTTGCGCGGAGGGCTATCGCGAGCCGGTGGATGGGCACTTTGATCGAAGGGGGAGTATGGATTCTTCAGATTTGGTGTCAACTAGTTTGGAATCCGTTGCTGAGCGTGGATTGAGTTCCTTTTTGCAAGCCATTGCCGGGATTGCGCCGGACGAAGATCTTCAAAAGGCCGGCGATTGTTGGATTCGTGCTTTGGAGGCCACGGACTGGAGCTCTGGCGAAAGTTCTGATAGATTTATTTGCCACGTAACGATCAACGCCCTGGCAGTCACCGCCGAGTTCAACTAGATCGGATTTCCCGCAACTTCGGTGCAAAGATTAACGCGCAGGTTCCCGGTCACCTCCAATCAAGAAAGGCTATGACCGGAATTCGCAGCTGAGGGAACGTCGGAAGGACCGGGAGTGGTCAACGGGCATTTGGCCGAGAGCAATCCTCGATTGGCGGGAGATCGCCAATTCACAGAGCGAACACCCGAGGAACTTCAAACTTCTGGTTTCCGGGCGGTTGACCGTCTACTCGGCATTTACTTATTAATCACCACGACAGCACGCCCCGGCGTGGATGACGCTGTCGGGCAGCCTTCCCCGACCGCCTGGCGCCATCGTGTTGTATCGCGTGGCGGAATCGATTGTATGCAGCGCTATTCTTCGCGAGCGTGGCTCTTAGCGCTGTCCGTGGCGGCAGATACAGGCGAGAATTCGAGCGTGTCTCCGCGTTGTGTCTGAGTCTCGCCGATGGTGCCCGAGGGAAGCTCGATGATGGAGTGCGCGGTGAGACAGGCCGACATGCGCCACGGCGGCACAGCGCTGCGCACCTTCTTGATGCGGCGGTTGCGATCGAGATAGACAAGGTCGATCGGGAATCGCATGGCGAAGGTATGGACGGATTCACAGGGGACGATCCACAGACCTTCACCGGGAGCGAGGCCCTCTCTTCCCAGCAGGCCCTTGTTGCGCTTGGGACCGCTATCGGCGACTTCCATGCAGGTGGCAAGGCAGGTTTGGCGCGTGACGTTCAAGACCTTCATGCGGATATCCGGGGCCGGCTGGGGGCGTGGAGCGAGACCACCGCGCAGCCCTGAGAATAACTTGCTGAGTGGATTCATCCGGTTACCTCAGGTCCTTTCGGCGGGCTGCAGCCGCGATCTGAAGCGAACCGCGGCTTGGGTCTGTGCACTCGAACAAGCCGGCATTCGCGGTGCGGCTTGTCCAGGCGCGTTCAACCGGACCGGAATGGGAAACGGTCATTGCGCAGTCCCACCGGCAGTCAGCAGAGACGGCGGGCGGGAGTCCTTCTAAGGCGCCTGAGGCGCAGGAAGGGCAGGGCCGTTGCTGGTGGTGGTGCTGCTGGTGCTTGATGAGCTCGATGCGGTCCCAAATCCACCCCCTGACCCTTCGATCACAAGCGGCGTCTCCGGCTTCATACTGTCAATCAATTTCTCGATGGGTATGGTGGCCTGTGCGGGCGCAAGCGTGTTTGCGGCCGTCTTGCCGTCTGGGGTGTTCATGGGAATGCCGGTGTTGGTGGGCAGGAACTTCTCAGGGAACTTCAACTCAGGCACGGGTTGCCCGGCCGGAATGGGAGCCACGATCTCTGTGGTGACAATGACGATCAACTCGGTATTCGTTCTGGTCTTGGTCATCGACTGGAAGAATCTGCCCAAAATTGGAATGTCCCCGAGGAAGGGAATCTTCTGGAAGCTTTCAGTTTCTTCGTTGTCGAGGAGTCCAGCGATGAGGAAACTTTCACCGTCGCCGAGCTCGACCTCAGTCTTCATCCTTCGAGTGGTAATGGCGGGCACTTCATATCCTGAGACCTCCACGGCATGGCTGAAGTCCAAGGCGCTGACTTCCGGCGCCACCTGAAGGCGGATGGTTCCGCGGGGGGTGAGGGTGGGGACGAAGTTGAGGCGGATTCCATACTCCTTGAACATGATGGTAATGGTGGTGCCGCCGGTTGAGGAGCCCTGAGCGATTGGATAGGGGTATTCTCCGCCAGCGAGGAAGCTGGCCTCTCTGCCGTTGACTGCCAGGACGTTGGGCTCGGCGAGAGTCTCTACGACGCCTTTGGTCTCCAGGGCCTGGATGGTTGCGCCCAGGTTGAGGCCGGGGAAGAAGGCGAAGAGGTTCAGCTCATTCGACAAAGACGCGGTTGAGGGTGTTCCCGTAGCAGGGAGGCTAATTGCCGGCGGGGAGTACTGCCCCGTTGAAACTCCAGCGATGGTGTTTCCCAGGCCGGTGCTGAACAGGTTGATGCCGAGCTGCTTGGCCTTGTTGCGGTCGACGCTGGCAAAGCGCACCTTGAGGAGAACCTGCGGTTCGCCGGCAGGCAGATCGACGTTGAGCAGGTTAATCACTTTTCCGCCGGTCGAGGCGATCTGGACCGCGCGCTGGGAACTTGTGAGGTCCCTGACGGTTCCGCGGAGGAAGATGGTGCCGTTCTCGGAGGTGAGCTTGAGCGGTTGTCCGGGAAGCTCCAATCGGAGTTCGCGGCGAATTGCTTCCATGCTGTCGTTGGAAGCGGAGGAGCTGGCGCGCACCGTGACGTTGAAGAACTGGCGGCCGCCGCGGGTGTCCCAGATAATCAGGCTGGTTTCTCCAGGGGCTTTGCCGTTGACCATAATCTCTGTTGGGCTGATCGCGTGCGTTTCAGCGATTTCGCCCAGGCCAATGGAGATCCGGGAGATCGGGCGCGCAAGATCGACCAGCACGGTCTTTCCTACCGCGACCGAGAGCTCATTCGCGGAATCCTGAGTGGAGACTCCGGGTTGGGCGGGAGTCGGCGAGGTTTGAGCCCGCAGGCCCGACTCGGCGCAGAGGATAAGAAACAATGCGCAGCAGCATGCGACGGTAATGCCGGCCTTCGCTCTCACTACTTTGCCTCGGGAGGAGTAAATTTTTCCTGACTTTCTTTGGAACCGTTCATCACTTGGATGGTGAAGACCTTTGGCGCGGGTTTGCTCACTGTCCTCGCGGCAGGCTTTCCTTTGACCGGAGTGCCAACCTGACCGCTAAAGATGTTTCCCATGGCCGTGCCGGGAACTGCATCGGTCTTTGTATCCAGTGGATTGCGCAGCACGAGCTGGATTTTAACCTGCTGGTTGCCGGCCAGGGTCAGAGTCTCGGCTTGTTCCGGGTTGACCAGCAAGTTGACGACCTGCACCGGCTTCGCTTTGCCTTCCGCGTCCTTTTGAATATCGGTGCCGGCGGACAAGACCTGAATGTTCTGAAGGATCGTTTTGGCCACCGTGCCTTGATTGGGGGCCGTGACTCCGGGAGGAATGCCGGAGATGAGAACATCGACGCGCATTCCGGGAGTGACGAAGCCGGAGACGCCCACCACGTCATCCACCCTGACGGCGCAGGCTCTCATGCCCAGGGGAATGGCGGGCGCCAAACCTCCGCCGGTGCCGGGAGCGGCGAGGCGGTTTTCCAGAATCGGCTCGCCCTGATAGAGGTCGGAGATGACGCCCCGGCCGATCACATCCTCGGGCTTGGTGAACGTGCCCTTGGGAGCGGTTCCCGTGATCTCCATGGTCGTCAGATTGGACTTGTCGAGAATGGTTCCGAGTTTGATGTCCGCAGCAGCCGCGACAACGTGCGTGGTGGCTACGGGCCGGGCCGCACCCAGGCGGGTGCCTACCAGGCGATAGACCACAAATGCACATGCGGCGGCAATGACGAATGCGAGGACGAGGATCGTAAGTAGTCTTCGGTTCATTGAGAAGCCTGCTTGAACTGGCTACGCGGCCAGTTCCGCCTTTCTGTCCCAGGGTCAATTGCCGCGCCTTTGAACACGAGCTTCCATCTCAGGCCAATGCCGGGGGCATGTAGAAAGAGCAGAGCTTGGTCAAATGCGTTTTCAGTGTACCGCCCTGGATGTGTGATGCAATACCAAAGTAAGGTAGTTGGGTGCACTAAGGTACCAAGAGAGCTATCATTTGGAGACCTGCCAAGAGCGATTCGGGAAGAGATTACAATTGACAACAACAATGGGAATCAGGGCGTTTTCCAGAGTTAGGCCACGCAACGGCGCCCACGAGGGTCCAACTCAGTAAAACGGGCCGTTTAGAAGGGGCCAGGGAGGGAAATCATCCGGTCATGAGGTCTTCCCACATCCTCTCGCTCTTTTCGGAGCGCCCCGAAGTGAGCCAGCGGCCATCCTCCTTTGTGGTTTCGATTCTGGCGCACTGTGCAGCCCTGGTTCTGCTGACATTTGGGATTGTTTACACGCCGGAGATACACGACCGGGTCATGACCGAGCACTATTCCGTGCGACATCTGGATTTGCACGCGCCCGAGCCGAAGATTCGCCAGAGAGCCGGGAGCGAGGTTGCCTATCCCGGTCCCCATGCCGAGGTGCATGAGCCTTCACCGGGCGGGAGTCAGGCGGCCCTGCGGCAGATTGCAAAGGCAGAGCCAGGCCCCCAGACGCTGGTTCAGCCGGATCTTCCGGCCCGTGTCAAGCTCAAAGAGAAAATACCTGTTCCGACCATCGTGATCTGGTCTCCGAAGAAGAGCGTGGTCAAGGCTCTTGTTGCGCCGCTGCCGGAAAAGGCCACAGCTGCCGACTCGCATCCGGCGGCCGATCCGCCCAATGAGGAAGTGAACCTGGCCGACTTGAGCATCTCATCCACCGATATGGTTGCGGAGACGCAGGCGATTTTCGCCAGTACGACTTCTCCCGTGGTTGTTCATGGGCCTGAGCAGGTGCAACTGCCTCCGGCATCGACATCTCAGTCGACCGCGCAGCCAACCCCCACAGCGGTCATGTCGCTCTCCGATGTTCAAATGCGGGATGGAACCGTGATTTTGCCGCCGGTGAACGAGACCGCGGCGGTGTCTTCGCAGGGAGCGCTGACGCCTGGGCCGGCAGCAAATTCGCCGCAGGCAGGCAGAGGGAACCAGGACAGCGCGGCGGGTGGCATTGGAAGTGGGCAGGATGCGGGCGAATCGAAAGGGCCTGACGCGGCCGCTGGGAAGCTGAACGGAGCGAAACCCGGATCTGGCCGGAGCGTTCAAGCGGGTTCCGGCTCCGGCGACCAGCCTACGACCGATCAAATTACGTTGCCCAAGGACGGCCAATTCGGAGCGGTGGTGGTGGGGGCCACGCTGGAAGAAAAGTATCCTGAGGCGGCGCAGGTATGGAGCGGGAGGCTGGCGTACACGGTTTACCTGCATGTGGGGCTGGCGAAGAGCTGGATTCTTCAGTACTCGCTGCCGAGCGCAGCGGATGCCGCCGCCGCGGGTAACATCAGCCGGCTGGAGGCGCCATGGCCGTATAACATCGTGCGGCCCAATCTTTCCCCCGACACCGTCAACGCCGATGCGCTCATGATTCACGGATTTGTGAATCAGGCGGGCCGGTTCGAGCTGCTGGCCGTGGCGTTTCCGCCGCAGTTCGAACAGGCGCAGTTTGTGCTGGACGCGCTGCGGCAGTGGCAATTCCGGCCCGCGGCGCAGAATGGTCAAAGTGAAAGAGTGGAAGTGGTGTTGATTATTCCTGAAGAGCTGAACTGAGCTCCGCATTCCAGGTTAGTCCGATGATCGGACCTGCCCGGAATGCGGACGCTTGTTTCTCCACGGCGTCTACTGCGAGTTGTTCGGGATCAATCGTGGAGTCGTGAAACTCGCCGAGATCGCCTGGAAGATTTGGTTCAAGCTCACGGTCGTATGGTTGTTGTCAGTGCAGCCAAGGTTGACATTGCCGGACTGCTGGTTGTCGGAGTAGAAGTTCGACCAGGAAGAGGCGATATCCTCCATCGTCGTGCAGGGCAAGAGCGTCGCGAGCGTGAAAGGCTGGTTGTAAGTACCAGTAGCAACCAGCGAGGTATCGGTGGCGCCAACAGACCAGCCATTGGAGCATCCCGATGACTCCGAGCCATAAGCGACCGCGTACACCGCGGTTCCGGCCGTCGCGGCGTACTGTCCGGCCACGATGGCCTGCTGGCACTGATCGTACCAATCCGGGTATATCCCGTTTTGCACGGTAGTGACACTTCTTGTTTGTCCGGAAGCAGTTGCCGTGGAGCTGAGCGTGTCATACCCCAACGTTTTCTGAGCAGCCAGAATCGTAGCCGGGGTGTAATAGGCAGGGACGGGATAGCCGCTAGTTGTAGGTCCTACCAGGCTGCCAGCCGGGGCTTCAGGGAACTCCGTGGCGTCGTTGAATTGGTTGGTGCTGTTGTAATAAGGCGATGAGCCTCCATACGCGCTGGAGTTACGTGAGAAATAGCTGGCGTTCGCCTGGCCATCGCTGAGGAAGATGAGGGCGTTGCTCGATCCCGGATTAGCCGTCGCTTGAGCCGCAAGCGCAGCCTGTGCGGCATAGATTGAGCTGGCAAAATAGGTGTTGCCGAAATTGCTGCCGGTCCCAGTGGCGCCGTCGATGCCGAAGGTATATGTGAGGCAACCTTTGGTACTGCCATATCCGACCGCCTGAACAATATTGGAAGTGGAGTTCAATCCACTCGCGGCAGTAGACAGGTAATAGTCGCTCAAAAACGGAGTAATCTGGTAGGTCGCTTCCCACGTCGTGGTCGTTGAACCCACCTTATTCGAATACGTCATGTACTGGAGGCCCGTCTGATACGTCGACCGCGCGGCTGCCCCGCCCGTTCCGCCATAGGTCAGCAACGCCGCCCCAGGCTTGGGCAAGGTGTACGGCGCGGCTATAGGCTGCCGGGAATAGGTCGAGTAAGTGGCGGGGCTGCCGCTGCAATTGATGTCGTCGGCAATCGAATCCGCGGAACTGCCATTCACTTTCGGCAGCGCTCCGTTGACCGCCGTCAATACATTTGGAAACGTGAACAGGCTCACTCTGATATTCGCAGTGACGCCGGTGGTGCCGCCGCAGGAGGACGCACCGGCAGGGCAAGGATTGGTGTCCGCAAGCAGACCTTGGATGCCACTCAATGCGCATTGGAACTCGGTAACTCCGCCGCAGTTGGCGTCCGCCGTGGCCATCGATCCGGTCGAGTCCACGATGATGGCCACGTTCCATGGATGCGCTATGCCTCCCATGGATGCGGTTGCGGTTGCCGCCACCGGAATGGTCTTGATGCCCAAAACGCCCAGGAGCCACGTTGGCACGCTGGCGGTTTCCTTCACCTGCACGGAGTTTGCGGCGCCGTTGGTTCCGCACGTCGTTCCCGGCGGCATGAGCATGTTCAGGCAAGCCGTCGTCACGGTTGTCGTCACGGTTCCGATGGTGGGGTCTAAGTTTTTGTCGCCGCTTGAACAGCTGTATGCGTCTGCCTGAGTGGTTGTGTTCACGGATGCCGATTGCGACACATACACTTGGCCGGCCGCCGCCAGCGCCGACGCATTAGCGCAATTCTGTAGTTGGGCATGAACCACATAGGCATGGCCAACGTCAATCGACATGCCGGCCGTTCCCAGCATGGCAGTCATTCCCAGTGCCAGCCAAGGCACCACCTGCCCGCGCTGGTCCTTGAGCGCTCGTCGTACCAAGGACACGATTTTCTTGATCATTTCATTTGCCTCACAGATTCCGTGCTAATACTCATACTCCGTCGCTGTAGCTGAAAGCGTGCAACCGGAGGGCGCAAAGTTGACGCCATAGATGCTGAGGTTGCACGGATAAGTGGCTGTTACCGATACGGGTTGTCCCGCCTCAAGGTCCGACTGATCGCCGGCGCATGAAGTTCCGCTTACCGGCGTGCCATTGAGGGTGAACTTCAGGTTGACGCTGGCCGAAACCAGGCCCGGCGCCGCATTCTTGATCGCGGTGAAGGTGTCGCCGCAGGGGTCAGACGTGCTGGTGCGGATCAACTGGAGATACTGTGCGCCGGCGCCGGTGGCTTCTGTCAGGTCAAGATAGTTCATGAACATGACTCCGACTGAAAAGATGCCCAGCACGAGGGTGGCCAGAATTGGCAGCACCAAGGCTATCTCAACGAGCGCTCCGCCCTCTTCGGCGGGGCGAAGGCGGGACCGCAGCAGCGCCGCGATGGAGCGGGTTTCGATGCGCGTTCCGTTCGTTGGTGAAACTGGGTTCAACTCGTTCATGAAGTCCTTGCCATGCTTTCGCAGCCCGGTTAACAAGTTCATGATGTTCCTTCCCGGCATCGTTCACCTTACAGCAGAAATCCCGATGCAACGATGCCACTTTCGTGTTACGAGTTACAGCGCATACCCAACGGGCTGACTATCTCTCGCCGTTCTTGAGCTTCTGCAAAAATCGTTCCAGTTCCCTTTCGTCCACCCCATTCTGCAAGTTCACTCCAGCCGGCGGGTTGTGAGCCTTTGACAGGACAAACTG
The DNA here is from genome assembly GCA_003138365.1 of Acidobacteriaceae bacterium. GTDB lineage: Bacteria > Acidobacteriota > Terriglobia > Terriglobales > Acidobacteriaceae > Telmatobacter. Next base: position 7,453 of record PLFY01000107.1, on the reverse strand, counting down.
CAGGCCGACGCCATCGGCGCCCCATCGGACGGCCCTGGAGTGCACGGAGATGGTCCGCTCAGAGCTCTCATCGCCGCAATCTGTCCTTTGCAGAGTCATCAGGACGAGCGTGCCGGGGTACCAACGTTCCTCAGTCACCAGGTACAAACCCGTGGAACTGATATCTCTGATGTTGTGAGCCTTGGGCGGCGCGCCGTTCCAATAGTAGGCAGCGAGGCCGGGCACATGATCGCGCGGCGCTTTTCTCGGATCGGGAGACCACCAGCGCTGCAACCAATTCTTCGGCGGCCTGGTGTCCTTGGTCCCCGGTTCGATGAGGCCGATCTCATGGATGCGTGCAGAACTGGGAACATCCTGCTTGGACCGATCCTCCAGTTGCAGCAAGCCAGGACCGCCGCTCCACAGGGGCCTCTCTCTCAAGACAGCGACACTCTTCACAGCGGCGGAACTCAGTGAACTGGAGAACCGCTCGAGGCGGCCTTCCATCTCTTCGGCCACGCAGATCACCACCTGGTCGCCTGGCTGGGTCTGCGACGAATAGATGGAGTGCGTTGGCAGTGCGAGAGCACTGGCAGGCTGCTGGCTCGGAGAGGCTGCATGAAAAACAGGAAAGGATTCGATTGCGTCAATGACCCGGCAATCGTCGTCAAGATAAACCAGATCGAGCGGGGCGCGCATACCCTCTTCTGGGAGCCCTCTGAAAGGCACCATCCAGAGCCCCTCGCCTGACTTGAGCGCGAGGGTGGCGATCCGCTCCTTGGCGTTAGCATACGAAAAGCCGGCGACTGTGACCTCCAAGCCAAGGAAGCACTCGCGCGTCTGATTGTAAGCGCAGTGTTGCCGAGATTCGTTGTAGCCTCCCGCGCTCGGCGAGTCCCCGGCAACCGCAAAGTTCTTTTGAGCCACAGTTGTCACTTCAACCTCTTCTTCACTTCGGTACATTGATGCAAGTCACTTCTCTTCGAGGACCGGGTCAGGAACGGATCTTGCACGGAGCGGGAAGGATGAGGGAACTCCAACTGGCTCAAAAGGCCGTGCAAGGGCGTACCGCTTGATCCATTGCCGAGAAACGACGCGGAGAGACTTATCGCCAAAGCGAAAGGTCCCCGTTAAGCGGGGCTATCGAATAGACCAGCAGAACCCATGTGGATTCCTGGGCCACGCGTACCCCTGTGACGCCCGTTCTACTTGACCCTGGTGCGGCGGCGTTGAATCAGAACGACCGCGACGATGATACAAAGCACGGCAGCGGCAATACGAACGATCGTGGTGGTTTCCATATCGGTTCTCCTTTCTCTCAAAACGGTGCATCAATCGATGTTCCCAGCCCGCAATACTTCCGGAGCCGGGCAGCGGAGCTCGCGCATTTTTGCGGCGCCCCCAGAAGATCCGCGCAGGCCAACCTACTTGGCGTTTGTGCGGCGGCGCTGAACAATGATGCCGAATACGATGGCACAGAGCACGGCAGCGGCAATGCGAACGATCGTGGTGGTTTCCATAGCAGTTCTCCTTTCTCTCAAAACGGTGCATCAATCGATGTTCCCAGCTCGCAATACCTGGTAGCCGGGCAGCGGAGCTCGCGCATTTTTGCGGCGCCGCCAGAAGATCCGCGCAGGCCACACTACTTGGCGCTTGTGCGGCGGCGCTGAACAATGATGCCGAATACGATGGCACAGAGCACGGCAGCGGCAATACGAACGATCATGGTGGTTTCCATAGCAGTTCTCCTTTCCTCTCCCTATTGACCGATATTGAGAGTTGTCATGATTTGAATGGCCGCGGGTCCGAGAACGACCACAAAAAGCGCGGGGAAAATGAACAGCACGAGCGGGAAGAGCAGCTTGATGGTGAGTTTTGCCGCCGCCTCCTCCACAGCCTGCACGCGTTGAACTCTGAGGGTATCGGAATGAGTGCGCAGCGTCTTGCCGATGCTTGTTCCCAATTGTTCCGATTGAATAAGCATGGAAACGAGACTGCGGACACAATCCAGGTCGGTGCGTTCGGCAAGGTGCTTCCAGGCTTCGCCACGAGGGCGTCCAGCACGTTGCTCGAGCACGACAATGGTCAACTCATCGCACATTTCCGGCTGCGCCTTGGCCAATTCCTGTGCGGCGCGCGCCGTTGACTGGTCCAGGCTAAGTCCCGCCTCGATGCAGATGATCAGAAGATCGAGCACATCGGGCAGGCCGCGGCGAATTTTGTCCTGGCGCTTCTTGATCTGCCTTCCCAACCAGAAATCCGGCCCCAGGAATCCGAGACCCAGAGCTGCGCCATACACGAAAAGCGGGTTGACTTTCGCGAAGCCGGTGGCCAGGGCCAAAGTACACAGCAGGAGGGGAATCAAAACCTTGGAGCCATAGAACAGCTTGACCGCGGACTCCTTGCGAAAGCCGGCGCGATTCAGGCGCTGCAATGTGATGGAAACTTCCGCCTTGCTCTTTGGGATGACACTATCGAAGCGCTCGACCACGCCGCCAATGGTGAGGCCAGTCTCCTGGATGGTGTCAAGCAGCGTCTTCTTTTTGCGCTGCGGATTGATCACGTCGGAGATTCTCTGGAGCATGGCCTCGCGATAGAACAGGAGCAGGCCGCCGCTCGCGATCAAAAGAAAAACGACACTAAAGGAAAAAAGCGCGAATGCCATAAGTTCCCTTCAAACATCCATGTTGACAATGTGGCGAATGATCAAGCCGCCAACGATGATCATGCCGAAAGCTGTCCACATCAGCTTGAGGCCGATTGCAGTCGTCCACAAAATGCTCATCATTTTTGGGTTGACGGCGCACAGGGCGCATCCCGTCACCACCGGAAGCAGGCTGAGAATCAACCCTGAGAGGCGTCCCTGCGCCGTATGTGTGGCGATCTTGCGCTTGAGACGGAACCGCTCCCGGATGACATGAGCGGTTTTGTCGAGAACTTCCGCAAGATTTCCCCCGCTCTCCTTTTGGATCAGAATCGCGGTTGCGACAATTCTGAGATCTTGCAGGGGAACGCGGTTGATCAGGTTGTCGAGGGCGGTCTTCAGTTCCAGGCCGAAGTTCTGCTCCTCGAAGCACGATCTGAATTCGCAGCCAATGGGGTCGGCGCACTCGCGAGCCACCAGGCCCATTGCAGCGATGAGACTATGCCCGGCGCGGAGGGCGCTCACCATCAAATCCAGCGCTGGCGGCAACCCGGCTTGAAAGCTGTTAAAGCGCTTGGTTCGCTTGAAGAGCACATAGCCAATCGGCACCGCGCCGAAGACCAATCCGACGCCGAGAGTCGGGAGCAACTGCGCGAACCGCAGGTAAACCAGATAAGCCGGAATGGCGAAGCCGAGACCGCACATGGACATCAGTTGGCCGGCGGTCCACTTGAGATCGGCCTGTTTGAGCAGGGTCTGGAGGAGCGGCGCCAACTGGACGTTCAGGAGCTTTTGATTCAGCCATGGGATGCCACTGAACCGGGTGCTCTTGCGAAGATCGACCAACTTCTCACGAATCTGCGGAGTCTCGGTGGCCAGGGCCGATTCGAGTGTTGCGACAACCTGTTTGGCCTTCTGAGAGGCCCCTTGCCCGCCGGCGACCAAGAGCAGAGCGACGACCGAAAACGCGCCGACGAAAACCAATGTGACGATCAATCCCATAAGAGTGGACCTCCTTTCCGGTTAGTTGACGAGCGTTTCGTGTTCAAACAGGCTTGGCGGCAGGATGACTCCCGCGATGCGCAGCCGTTCGAGGAACTTGGGGCGGATGCGAGTCGGCATAAAAGATCCAATGACCTTGCCATCGGGACCGATCCCCTTTTTGGTGAAGTTGAAGATCTCCTGCATGCTGATGACGTTCTCTTCCATGCCGGTGATCTCGGAAATGCTGGTCACCTTGCGCGTTCCATCGCTCATGCGCGAGGCCTGAACGACGATGGTGATGGCGGAGGCAATCTGCTGGCGAACGGATTTTTCGGGCAGATTCATATTGCCCATGGCGACCATCGATTCAAGCCTGGAGATGGCGTCGCGGGGCGTGTTGGCGTGAACCGTGGTCATGGAACCTTCGTGGCCGGTATTCATGGCCTGCAACATATCGAAGGCTTCTTCACCGCGCACCTCGCCCATGATGATGCGGTCGGGGCGCATACGGAGGCAATTGATGAGCAGTTGGCGCTGGCGAATTGCACCCTGGCCTTCAATGTTGGGGGGGCGGGTTTCGAGGCGGACAATATTCTCCTGCGCAAGCCGGAGTTCGGCGGCGTCCTCGATGGTGACGAGCCGCTCGTTGTTCGGGATGTACTGAGACAGGATGTTGAGGAAGGTGGTTTTGCCGGCGCCAGTGCCGCCGGAGATGACAATGCTGATGCGGGCTTTGACCGCGGAAGACAGCAGTTCCATCATCTCGGCGGAGATGCTCTTCAACTGCACGAGTTGGTTGGCGGCCAAGGGGCCCGTCCCGAATCGGCGGATGGACAAGGAAGGTCCGTCGAGCGCGAGGGGTGGAATAATGGCATTCACACGAGAGCCATCGGGGAGGCGGGCATCGACCATCGGCGAGGTCTCATCGACTCTGCGGCCGACGCGCGACACGATGCGGTCGATGATCTGGAGCAGGTGGCGATCGTCGCGAAACGACGTATTGACCCTGGAGAGGAGACCGCCTTTCTCAACGAACACATGGTCCTTGTCATTGACCAGGATGTCAGAGACCTTTGGATCGCGGAGCAGGGGTTCCAGCGGACCAAGGCCGAACACTTCGTCGAGCAGATCGGCCTGAATCTTTTCCTGCTCTTCGTAGTTCAGCGGCACACGCTGGTCGGCGATGATCTCCTTGACGATGCCGGAAACTGCCTGGCGCGCCTGGGAAGAGTTGACGCGCGACAGCTTCTCAAGATCCAGCTTGGAGATCAGGGTCCGGTGTATTTCCGCTTTGTACTTTTCCAGATTCAGCAGTTCCACGTTACACCTTCCGTCGAGAGAGAAACGTCATGCACAGAGCCATCATTTTTTGAAGAAGCTGAAGACTTTCTTCCTGGTTGCGGCTTCGGGTTCGGGTTGTCCGGAAACGGCTCTGGCCATCTGCCGGATGAGCCGTGAAATGGGTGAATCCGCAAGCGCCAGGGGAGTGGCGGTGTTCTGCATCTGGCGCACAGCGGCAAAGTCGTTGGGAATCTTCCAAGTGGGCGGCCTGGTGAGAGCCTTCGTAATATGCTCTTCAGCCACACCCAGGGAACGAGGATCGAACCGGTTGATCACGATTTCGAGTTTCGGACCGCCTCCGGTGAAGAACTGAGAGATCAGGCGGTTAGAATTGCGCAGATCGGGGATGGAGGCCTGGGTGACCAGGTAGACGGTGAACGCGTCCCTGAAGAGAGCGGTGCCGGTTAAATCGAGTCTCGACCCCACATCGACGACCACGTTGTCAAATTCCTGCCGCGCGACGTGGAGCAGTTTGTCGATCGCCTCATTGCTGGCGTCATACTGGGGAAACTTGCCGGGAGCCGCGAGTACGGTCAGTCCCGAGCTATGCTTGACCAGCAACTGACTGAGAAAATTGGCATCCAGCCGGCCGGCTTGCTCAAGGGCGCTGATTGTGGAGAATTCAGTGACGATGCCGAGGTTCAGCGCGACGTCGCCCAAGGGGAGATCGAGGTCGATCAGCAGCGTGCTTTCAGAGGCATTCAGCGCCAGAGCCACCGCAAAATTGCAGGCGAGGGTGGTGACTCCGCCGCCGCCCTTGGCGCCGAGAAATACGAGCAGGCGGCCGTTTGCCTCTTTTTGGGGGCGAGTGGCAGGACGACGAGCCGCGGCCCGTACCATAGCCTCTCCCACGGCATTGTGTTCGAAGGGCGGAGAGAGAAACTCCCGAACCCCTGCACGCATGCAGCGGACCAGCAGTTCCGGATCGGATTTTCCCGAATAGACCATCACGGTCTTCGAGCTCCTGACGCAGATGCTCTCCACTAGTTCGAGGGCAAATTCCGGGAAACTATCCAGGTCAATCACGAGGACGTCGCAGTTTCCTTCCAGCAGTCCCGGCACACCGTCCAGACCGGCAGGATAGGGATGAAGCTCACGGACTAAAGCGCCATTGCATCCGGCAATCGCAAGCGCCAACGAGTTGCGCCGCTGGTCGTCGGGTCCGATGATCGCAACCGGCAAACGGGCGGCGCCGAAGGGATCGGGATAGGGAGAATCGAGATACGGGGCATACGAGGCACTCACGGGCGCGCCGCCCCTTAGGGTTTGCACCTGTTCGTCCGGGCTAACCTGAATCCCAAAGGGTGTGTCAAAGTCCTGCATAGCGTATATTCCGATCCTCAATGCGAAAAGAAGGAAATGAGTGTTCCGATTGCGATGGCCGGTGCGTAAGGGATTTTGCGCTTCCGTGGATTAGCCAGAACCATCTCCGGATCGCGGACTGAGCCGGGCCCCTTCCAGCCGAAGACGAGGTTGCCCGTTCCGGTGAACAGGTCTTTGAGAAATCCACCAAACAGGGCCCAGGACAGAACCATGACACCCCCGGCCAAGCCGGTGATGACGAGCGCAATGAACAATTGGTCGGGGCCGATCCAGGCCCCGATGGCGGCGCACAGCTTGACGTCTCCCGCGCCCATGCCGCCCATCCAGAAGAGAAAACCGTAAATGAGAAGGCCAAGTCCGAGACCCTCGAAGCTTTGGCCGAGGCCATGCCAGCCATGGAGCCAACCGGAGACAGCGATGCCGATCGCCAGGAAGGGGAGCACCAGCCAATTCGGAATGCGGCGGCTGCGCACATCCGTGAAGGTCGCGACGGCGAGGACGATCACAGTTGGCCACCAGGCGAATGAGTTCATGCTCAGGCTCCTTGCCCCCGGCATTCAGGGGACAATCATCCTAGAGCAATTGCCCAACCAAATCGGCGCGAACCCAAATCGTCTGAAGTCAAGCAGTTAGTTGTTTGGCATTCGGCGTGGTGTAGACGAATGTTTACGGGCGGCGATGGGGGTGAAGCGGGGCGTATACACCCCGCCGGGTACAGCTTCAGAGCCACAAACGGAGCTTGCGGGAGGAGCGGCGGCGGATTCGCAATGAGCGCGAAGACAAACCGGCAACCTCCCCGCCCCAGGTTTGCGCTGCGCCGGTTACGACACTGACTGGGTCGGACCTGAAGGCGCCCGGAACTCAAAAGGCCGAGCTCGAGGCTGGTATTGCGGCGCCATTGAACGCATGGGAGGCGACGCACCTGGAAGAATATATATGCGCAATGAGGGGTTTGTGGATAGTTACGGAGGTGTTGCCGGCGTAATACGAATGGGTGATTGACACCTGGAGGCACCCTCAGGATTGATCGGGGCAAAAGCTCTGCTGGTCCTGGGATGGGAGCCGATCGAATGTACTTCTCGGTCCGTGACCGGATGAAGATGTTCTATCCGATGAACGAACGTGGGCCGGGAGGCCCACGATACAGCCGGCCAGGAGGCCGGCGCTACATTTCCAAAAGGA